>NZ_JAXDEO010000001.1:0-269186 GCF_035064975.1 Pseudomonas sp. YuFO20 | reverse complement strand
GACTCAAGTGCTGGTCATCCTGGCTCGAAAGCTGGCACGAGTGGCGTTCGCCCTGATGAAGAACCAGAGCGAGTATCAGCCAAATCCAGTCTTGGGGGCTTCCCCCCAAACATAGAATCTCCCACAGGTTTTGCGTACATACCGCTTACGGGTTACTGCCCCGGAATGTCCTTGCGCAGTTTCACTGGATCCTGCCGCTTCTTCTTTTTCGCAATCGCGGTGCGCATCTTGATGTTGATCGCTTCCACCGCCAGCGAGAACGCCATGGCGAAGTAGACGTAGCCTTTTGGTACATGCACGTCCAGGGATTCGGCAATCAGCACCATACCGACGATCAACAGGAAGGACAGCGCCAGCATCTTCAGCGAAGGGTGCTTGTCGATGAACGCGCTGATAGTGCCCGAGGCCAGCATCATCACCAGTACCGCCACGACGATTGCCGCGACCATGACCGGTACGTGGGACACCATGCCGACTGCAGTGATCACCGAGTCCAGGGAGAACACGATGTCGATGATCGCGATCTGGATGATGGTGTAGAGGAAGTTGCCACCCTTGAGGTTTGGCTCGTCGTCGGTTTCGTCTTCACCTTCCAGCGCGTGGTACATCTCTTGCGAGCTCTTCCACAGCAGGAACAGGCCACCGAAGAACAGGATCAGGTCACGCCCGGAGATACCCTGGCCGAACACTTCGAACAGGTCGGCAGTGAGGCGCATGACCCAGGTGATGGACAACAGCAACAGGATCCGCGTGACCATGGCCAGCGCCAGGCCGAAAATCCGGGTGCGCTGCTGCATGTGCTTGGGCATGCGGCTGACCAGGATCGAAATCATGATGATGTTATCGATACCCAGGACGATTTCCAGGGCGGTCAGGGTAAAGAAGGCAACCCAGATTTCAGGGTTGGTCAGCCATTCCATGTGTATTCCTTTGAGCGATTGTTAAACCAAAAAGGGCCCCGACTTCAAACCGCGAAGCCTGGACCCGAAATGGTGAGTCTTGGGCTTATAGAGTGCTGAACAGCGGAAAAATCCCCATCAGCAATGCGGCAACCAGTATGCACATGCACACCAGCACTGCCCACTTCAGGGTGAAGCGCTGGTGATCACCGAAGTCGATACCAGCCAGGGCCACCAACAGGTAGGTCGATGGTACCAGCGGGCTCAACAAGTGGACGGGCTGACCGACGATCGAGGCACGTGCCATTTCCACTGCGGTAATCCCGTAATGGCTGGCGGCTTCGGCCAGTACCGGCAACACGCCATAATAAAACGCATCATTGGACATGAAGAAGGTGAACGGCATGCTCACCAACGCCGTGATCACTGCCAGGTACGGGCCGAGGAAATCCGGAATCACCGACAGCAGGCTCTTCGACATGGCATCGACCATGCCGGTGCCCGACAGGATACCGGTGAAGATGCCCGCGGCAAAGATTAGCCCGACCACCGCCAGCACGCTACCGGCGTGGGCCGCGACGCGATCTTTTTGCTGTTGCAGGCAAGGGTAGTTGACGATCATGGCGATACTGAACGCCACCATGAACAGCACCGGCAGCGGCAGCAGGCCGGCGATCAGGGTGCACATCAGGGCCAGGGTCAGGGCGCCGTTGAACCAGATCAGGTTCGGACGACGGGCATCCGGGAACTGCGAAACGGTGATCTCGCTGTGGTCGATCTCGTCGCCCACCAGGTGCAATTCACCCAGGCGCGCACGTTCACGCTTGCCGTAGAAGTAGGCAATGGCGAGGATGGCCAGGACACCGGCCGCCATCGCTGGAACCATCGGCACGAAGATGTCGGACGGGTCGACATGCAGCGCACTGGCCGCACGGGCGGTCGGGCCACCCCAGGGGGTCATGTTCATCACGCCACCGGCGAGGATGATCAAGCCCGCCATGATCCGCGGGCTCATGCCGATGCGGCTGTAGAGCGGCAGCATGGCGGCCACGCAGATCATGTACGTGGTCGCGCCGTCACCGTCGAGGGAAACCACGAGCGCCAGTACCGCGGTACCGACCGACACTTTCAACGGGTCGCCCTTGACCATCTTGAGGATCTTGCGCACGGCCGGGTCGAACAGGCCGGAGTCGATCATCAGGGCGAAGTACAGGATCGCGAACATCAGCATCACGCCGGTCGGCGCGAGCTTGGTAATGCCTTCGAGCATCATCGGGCCGATTTTCGGGCCGAAACCGCCGAACAGGGCGAAAACGATCGGGATGATGATCAGGGCGATCAACGCGGACAGGCGCTTGGTCATGATCAGGAACATGAACGTGATGACCATGGCGAAGCCAAGGAAAGTCAGCATGGGAATACTCCAGGCGTAGCGCGGCTAGGGAATGAGCGGATCGGACGGGATCAGCGCAGAACGGGAAGCACGAGACGTACGGGCGGAGTTGCAGCGAAGCGGCGGATAGAAGAGGACATCAGGGTCACCATTGTTGTTGTTAAATGGGCCGGGCGAACAATCGAACATTCGCTGTAGCCAACCGGTCTGTTGCCGGCAGTGAGGGCGATCCTAATCGGGGAAGCTTTCAGCCAGCTTTCGCCGATGAAAGCATTGACCGGATGTGCAACCGGTCGTCGGACCGGATTGAGGCGTTCGCGAGCAAGCCCGCTCCCACAGTGGTTTTGTGTACGACATAGATCCAGTGTGGGAGCGGGCTTGCTCGCGAAGGCGTCAGTCAAGACGCATCAGGAGGAACAGCATGGTCGAATTCCACCCCGGCGGTTGCCATTGTGGACAACTGCGCTATCAATTCAGCGGGCCATTGCACGATATCGCCCACTGCCATTGCTCGATCTGCCGGCGAGTCAGCGGCGGGATCGTGACGACATGGATCACCGTCCCGGCTTCAGCCTTTCAATGGCTGGCCGGGACACCGGCGCGATACGACTCTTCACCCACCTGCACGCGCTATTTCTGCAGCAACTGCGGGGCACAACTGGCATTGGTGACTCACCTGAGCCCGGACAGCATCGACGTGACCATTGCCACCCTCGACCACCCGGAACAGGCCCCGGCCGAACGGCACATCTGGACCGACAGCCGCCTGCCGTGGCTGCACCTGGATGAGCATCTGCCGGGCGAAGCCGAAGAAACGCTCTGATCAGAAAATAGACAGGTCCAACGGCCGAACCGCGCCCATCCAGATCGCGTGATCGCGGTGATCCAGCAAGTCGTTGCCGGTGTCAGGATGCAGGAATACCACCAGCCCCTTGCGGTTGAGCGCCAGCCACGGCAGCACATCGCCGATCAGCTCGGGGCCGAACGCCAGCTGGCAACTCCAGTCCGGGTGCGGGCCGACCGGGCGCTCATGTACGCGGCCCATCTGCAGCGGGAATAACTGTGCGGCTCGCTCACACAGGGCCCGCGCCTGGTCGATGGTGCTGGCGTCGAAATATACATGGGCGTGATAGCCCTTGATCCGTTGCATCTGAATCCCTCCAAACCGAGTCGAACCCTCACCGTTTCCGGCAGGTCACACGCCATATACCCCGCAACAACGGAGCCAGCCATGAAAAATGCCGAAACCCCGGTGGTGAAAGTGGTGCTTTATGGTGCCATGAGTAGCCTGGGCAGTGCGCTGATGGCTGAAATGCTGCGGCGTCAGCATGAAGTGATCGCCATTCTCGATGATCTGACGGCCCTGGCGCCGCGACCGGGTTTGCGTACCAAAACCGGCGACCTGTTCGATGCTGAGCGAGTGAAGCAAAGTGTGGCCGGCAGTTCGGCGGTCGTCTGTTTATTAGACGCACCAGGATTGCCGTTCAACAGTGAGCATGTGGAAAAAACCATCGTGCCCGGCCCGGTCGAGCAAGTGCTGGCGGTGGATGCATTGATCGATGGCATGCAGGCGGCGGGCATTGCGCGGTTGTTTCTGGTGGGTGATTTCGAGATTCTGGACGATCCGGAGTTCGAGGACGGATTGGAACTGCACGCCGCCGAGGAAATCCGCGAAGCGCTACAAAGCAGTGCCTTGCACTGGACGATGGTGAATGCCCCGCGCGGAGTGCCGGGGCTGACCATTGAGCACTTCAGCCAGGTCAGCAGCAGTCTTGAGCCGGGGCTGGCCGAACCGCTCGCACGCCTGGCCCGCACGGCGGTGGGGATCGCTGATGAGCTGCATCTAAACCTGCATATCGGCGAGCACGTCAATTTCATCGCGACTTCTGAGCCGTAAAGCATGTCCCTGTAGGAGCTGCCGCAGGCTGCGATCTTTTGATCTTCAAACCGCAATCGAAGGAAACGACATTCCCGTCAACGATTGCGCACTGCTGGCCTGCTCAGCCATCAGCCAATCAACGAACTGTTGAATCAGCGCCCCACGTCGCTTGCGCTGTGGCAACACCACGTAATAACCCAGCCTGGAAATCACCGTTTCGGCAATCGGCCGACACAACAAACCTTGGGCCAGCAAGTTATCCACAAGGTGCCGCCAGCCAATGGCCACGCCCTGTCCGCCAATGGCGGCCTGAATCAGCAAGGTGTAATTGTCGAAACGCAACTGGCCGGGGGCCGGGGCCGAGGTGATGCCCAGCTCGCGAAAGACACCGCTCCAGTCAAACCAGTGACTGCTGTTTTCGCCACGCAGGTGCAGGAGCGGAAACTCCAGCAACGACTGGGCGGGCAGGGGCAGGGCACGATCATTCAACAACTGCGGGCTGCACACCGGGAACACTTCCTCGCTGAACAGCCAATGGCTCTCGCCCTGCTTGAAACGACCATCGCCGAACAGCACCGCTACATCGATATCGCTGCGCAGCATGTTGTGGCTGCGCTCACTGGTCACCAGGCTGACGTCGACCTGTGGATTGGCCGCATGAAAGCGGTGCAACCGGGGCATCAACCAGTAGGCGGCGAAGGCGAAATCGGTGGCGACCTGCAGCACCTCGTGCTGGTGTTGCGCGCTGATTGCCGCCAATCCTGCGTCGATATTCTGCAAACCCAGCTGAACCTGCTCAAAAAGGATTACCCCGGCCTCGGTCAGTTCGATACCTCGATAGATTCGGTCGAACAGTCGAGTCGCCAGTTGCTCCTCCAAGCGCTTGATCTGTTGGCTGATCGCCGGCTGTGTGGTGCCCAGCTCGACCGCCGCCGCCGTGAAGCTGCGCTGACGGGCCGCCGACTCGAAAGCACGAAGTAAATCCAGAGAGAGGTCACCAAGTGCGTCATACATAAGCTGTGCTTATCCTAGTCATTGCCGGCCATGGGCTTTACCGCAAAGTGTGGGGGTTACATCCTCGATCCCAGCACTCTCGCATAAACATCCACTATGGAATGCCGCGAACACATGAAGCGCAAGAACATTCTTTTCATCATGGCCGATCAAATGGCCGCGCCAATGTTGCCCCTCTACGGCCCATCGCCCATCAAGCTGCCTAATCTGAGCCGCCTCGCCGCCGGCGGCGTGGTGTTCGACAGCGCCTACTGCAATAGCCCGCTTTGCGCGCCTTCGCGCTTTACCCTGGTCAGCGGCCAGCTGCCGAGCAAGATCGGCGCTTATGACAATGCGGCGGATTTTCCTGCCGATGTGCCGACTTATGCCCACTACCTGCGCCGCCTCGGATACCGCACCGCGCTGTCGGGCAAGATGCATTTCTGTGGTCCGGACCAGTTGCACGGCTATGAAGAGCGCCTGACCAGCGATATCTACCCCGCCGACTATGGCTGGGCGGTGAACTGGGATGAACCTGACGTGCGTCCGAGCTGGTACCACAACATGTCGTCGGTGCTGCAGGCGGGCCCCTGCGTGCGCACCAATCAACTGGATTTCGACGAAGAGGTGGTGTTCAAGGCCCAGCAGTACCTGTTCGACCACATCCGCGAAGATGGCGACCAGCCGTTTTGCCTGACGGTTTCGATGACCCACCCGCACGACCCGTACACCATTCCCAAGGCGTTCTGGGACCTGTACGACGACGCCGACATCCCGCTGCCGGTTACACCGGACCAAGCCGGACTCGATCCGCACGCCCAGCGATTGCTCAAGGTCTATGACCTGTGGGACAAGCCGCTGCCTGTGGATAAAATCCGTGACGCGCGCCGTGCCTACTTCGGCGCCTGTAGCTATATCGACAGCAACGTCGGCAAACTCCTGCAAACTCTTGAGGATACGGGTCTGATCGATGACACCATCATCGTGTTCTCCGGGGATCATGGCGACATGCTCGGCGAGCGTGGACTCTGGTACAAAATGCACTGGTACGAGATGGCAGCTCGTGTACCGCTGTTGATAAGTGCACCAGGGCAATTCGGTTCCGGCAGGGTCAGCGCTTCGGTGTCAACCGCCGACCTGTTGCCGACCTTCGTAGAACTGGCCGGCGGCTCTCTGGAACCGGGCTTGCCTTTGGATGGTCGCTCGCTGGTGCCGCACCTGCAAGGGCAGGGCGGTCATGACGAAGTGTTCGGCGAATACATGGCCGAAGGCACCATCAGCCCGCTGATGATGATTCGCCGTGGCGCCTACAAATTCATCTACAGCGAAGACGACCCTTGCCTACTCTTCGATGTACACAATGACCCACGCGAGCTGGAAGAACTCAGCCATTCGCCGCAACATCGCCAGCTGTTCGACGATTTTCTCACCGAAGCGAGGGCCAAATGGAATATTCCGGCGATCCACCAACAGGTGCTCGCGAGCCAGCGGCGCCGGCGTTTCGTTGCTGATGCCCTGACCATTGGCAAGCTGAAGAGCTGGGATCACCAGCCGCTGGTGGACGCCAGTCAGCAATACATGCGCAACCACATCGACCTCGACGATCTGGAGCGCAAAGCACGTTATCCACAACCCTGCCAAAATCAATAATCTCAAGGGGAAGTCCATGCAAAGGTTATCCACAGTACTGACGGTCGGGTTCCTGGCCCTGGGCAGTGCGTCGGTCTATGCCGATCAGAGTTGCGAGACGGTGAAGATGGCCGACCCGGGCTGGAGCGACATCGCCGCGACCAACGCCATCACCGGGTTTCTGCTGGACGGCATGGGCTACAAGGCCAAGGTCGATACCCTCGCCGTGCCGATCACCTTTGGCGGGCTCAAGGACGGCCAGGTGGATGTTTTCCTCGGCAACTGGATGCCGGCGCAGCAGGGCTTCTACGACAAGTTCGTCGCCACCGGTGACGTCACGCAACTGGCGAAGAATCTCGACGGCACCGAGTTCACCCTCGCTGTCCCGGATTACGTGTGGGACGCGGGTGTGCATAACTTTGCCGACCTGAACAAGTACGCCGACAAGTTCGACCACAAGATCTATGGCATCGGCTCTGGCGCACCGGCCAACATCTCGCTGCAAGAGATCATCAAGAAAAATGATTTCGACATGGGTAAGTGGAAACTGGTCGAATCCAGCGAGCAAGCCATGCTGGCCGAAGTGTCTCGGGCGGTGAAGAAGCAGAAGTTCGTAACCTTCCTCGGCTGGACGCCGCACCCGATGAATGTGCAGTTGAAAATGCATTACCTGAAAGGCGGCGAGAAATATTTCGGTGACACCGGCAGCGTCCACACCCTGACCCGCAAAGGTTATGCACAGGCCTGCCCGAACATCGGCAAGCTGCTCACCAATCTGAGCTTCACCCAGGAGATGGAGAACAGCATCATGGCCGAAGTGGTGAACAAGAAAGTCAGCAATGCCGATGCGGCCAAGGCGTGGATCAAGGCCAATCCGGCCGTGCTGGACAAGTGGCTCGATGGCGTGAAGACCGTGGATGGCAAGGATGCGTTGCCGGCCGTGAAAGCCAAGCTCTAATCCATGTGGGAGCGGGCTTGCTCGCGAATGCGGTAGATCAGTCGACATTGAAGTTGCCTGATCCACCGCATTCGCGAGCAAGCCCGCTCCCACAATGCGTGGTGCTGATACCCTTATGCAAAACCCAACCCGAGAGGACCCATGGCCCTTCCCAGCCGCCATTCACTCTTCCCATTCCTTTCATGGTTACCCCGGCAAACCCGCGCCAGCGTCGGTCGTGACCTGGTCGTCGGCCTCAGTGGCGCGATTCTCGCGTTGCCGCAATCCATCGCCTACGCACTGATTGCCGGCCTTCCACCGGAGTACGGCCTGTATGCGGCGATCATCCCGGTGTTGATTGCTTGCCTGTGGGGCTCGTCGTGGCATCTGATCTGCGGTCCTACGGCGGCCATCTCCATCGTCCTGTACGCCAGCGTCAGTCCACTGGCCGTGCCGGCGACGCAAGACTACGTCACCCTGATCCTGTTACTGACCTTCCTGGCCGGGATTTTCCAGTGGCTGCTGGGATTGCTGCGCTTTGGTGCGCTGGTCAATTTCGTCTCTCATTCAGTGGTGCTTGGCTTCACCCTCGGCGCGGCGGTGGTGATTGCCGTCGGCCAGTTGCCCAACCTGCTGGGCCTGGACCTGCCCAGCCAGGCCACCGCCCTGGACAGTTTCATCTCCTTGTTCAAACACCTGGGTGAAGTGGATAAACCCTCGCTCATGCTCGGCTTGGCTACTGTCGTGGTCGGCGTGATTCTCAAGCTGTGCCTGCCGCGCTGGCCGACCCTGTTGATAACCCTGGTGCTGGCAGCCCTGCTGGTCTGGCTCTGGCCATCGATGTTCGGGCATGTGCGACTGGTCAGCGCCTTCACTGGCCAGCTGCCGCCCTTGAGCCCACTGCCGCTTGACCTCGATCTGATCCTGCGCCTGCTGCCCAGTGCCGTGGCGGTCGGTATGCTCGGGCTGGTCACCAGTTTGTCGATTGCCCGCTCGATATCTGCACGTTCGCAGCAACTCCTCGACGCCAACCAGGAAGTTCGCGCCCAAGGCCTGTCCAATATCGTCGGTGCGTTTTTTTCCGGATCGCTCTCGGCCGGCTCGTTCACCCGTTCGGGGCTGAGCTACGAAGCGGGTGCCTGTTCGCCACTGGCGGGGATTTTTTCGGCCTTGTGGGTGGCGCTGTTTGCGATTTTTGGCGCGAACCTGATCGCCCACATTCCAATCCCGGCCATGGCCGGCAGCATTTTGCTGATCGCCTGGGGCCTGGTGGATCATCGGGGTATTCGTGCGTTGCTGCGGGTCAGCCGCGCCGAGTTCATGGTCATGAGCCTGACCTGCATCGCCACGCTGCTGTTGGAACTGCAGACGGCGATCTATGCCGGGGTGTTGGCGTCGCTGTTCTTTTACCTCAAGCGCACCTCACAACCACGGGTGCAGCATTTACGCGACGGCGATGAAGACATTCTGCGGGTCGGCGGCTCGATCTTTTTCGGCGCCAGCCATTACCTGCAAGTTCGCCTGCAACGCATGCACGGCGCACGCGTGGTGATCGAGGCGCAGCAGATCAATTTCATCGACTATTCAGGGGTGGAGATGCTGCATCAGGAAGCGCGGCGGCTATTGCGCCAGGACCGCAGCCTGACCCTGCGCCGGGCCAGGCCGCAGGTGGTGGATGAATTGAGGAAGCTGGAAGGGGCAGAAAAATGCCCTATACGCTTTGAGGATTGAAATCCTTGTAGGAGCTGGCTTGCCAGCGAAGGCGTCCTTAAGTACGCCAAAAGCTTCGCGGGCAAGCCCGCTCCTACAGGGACTGTGTCAATTGCCGACGAAGCTCCGCCAACACCGGTACCGTATCCGGGCGCACCCCGCGCCACAGGAAGAACGCTTCCGCCGCCTGCTCGGCCAGCATCCCCAGCCCATCCATCGACACCGCCGCGCCGTGTTCGCTGGCCCAACGGCAGAACGAAGTCGGCTCCTTGCCGTACATCATGTCGTAGCAAACCGTTTTGCCCGGCTCGATCAGGCTTGGCGCAATCGGCGGCACATCGCCCGTGAGGCTCGCGGATGTGGCGTTGATGATCAGGTCCACCGACTCCTGCAGCCAGTCATAACCACTGGCCGCTACCGGGCCCAGATCGCAGAACAATTCCGCCAGTAATTCGGCCTTATCCACCGTGCGATTGGCGATGATCACCGACGCCGGCTGCTCGGCCAGCAACGGCTCCAGCGCACCGCGCACCGCGCCACCGGCACCCAGCAGCAGGATGCGCTTGCCCTTGAGGCTGAACCCGGCGTTGACCGTCAAATCCCGCACCAGCCCGGCGCCATCGGTGTTGTCGCCCAGCAAGGTGCCGTCGGCCAGCTTGCTCAGCGTGTTCACCGCACCGGCTCGTTGCGCCCGCGCCGTCAGGCTGTCCGCGAGGCGAAAGGCATCTTCCTTGAACGGCACCGTCACATTCGCACCCCGACCTTCAAGGAAAAATGCCCGGGCGCAGCCGGAGAAGTCGTCGAGGGGCGCCAGCGAGGTGCTGTAGTCGAGTTTCTGCGCGGTCTGCTCGGCGAACAGGCGATGAATCAGCGGCGATTTGCTGTGGCCAATCGGGTTACCGAAAACGACATAACGGTCCATCAACATTCCTCTTCAGGCCTGGGCCAACCAATCGCGGTCTTGCAGGAAGTACTCGGTCAGGCGCGCTTCTTCGCTCCCAGGCTCGGCTTTCCAGTCGTAACCCCAGCGTACCTGCGGCGGCAGCGACATGAGGATCGATTCGGTACGGCCACCCGATTGCAGGCCGAACAAGGTGCCACGGTCATAAACCAGGTTGAACTCGACGTAGCGCCCACGGCGGAACTCCTGGAATTCCCGCTGTTTGGCGGTGTAGGCAGCGTTCTTGCGGCGTTGCACGATCGGCAGGTATGCCTCGATGAACGCATCACCGATGGCCCGCATGAACGCGAAGCTGGTGTCGAAGTCCCACTCGTTCAGGTCGTCGAAAAACAGGCCGCCGATACCCCGGGGCTCGTGCCGATGCTTGATGTGGAAATAGCTGTCGCACCAGGCCTTGTAACGCGGGTAGACATCCGCACCGAACGGCGCGCAGGCCTGCTCGGCGACGCGGTGCCAGTGCACGCAATCTTCTTCGTTACCGTAGTACGGCGTCAGGTCGAAACCGCCGCCAAACCACCAGACCGGCTCTTCACCTTCTTTTTCGGCGATGAAGAATCGCACGTTGGCGTGGGAAGTCGGTACATGCGGGTTGTGCGGGTGGATCACCAGCGACACGCCCAGGGCCTCGAAGCCACGCCCGGCCAGTTCCGGCCGATGCGCGCTGGCCGACGGCGGCAAACCGCTGCCGAAGACGTGGGAAAAGTTGACGCCGCCCTTTTCGATGACCGTGCCATTTTCGACCACCCGCGTGCGCCCGCCACCGCCGGCGGGCCGGGTCCAGGCATCTTCGACGAAGCGCGTGCCGCCGTCTTCGGCCTCCAGGGCAGTGCAAATACGGTCTTGCAGATCGAGCAGGTAGGCTTTTACGGCCTCGGTGCGGGTAGTCATGGCATCACCTTGGATCGGGCAAAGCTACGCGGCGCTCCAGCGGAGCCGAGCCTGCGCAAATGGGCGCGTAGCATAACACCGCCGATGCGCTCGTCGCAGTTGACGAAGATCACGCTTCGGCGCCAGATAGCGCACTTGGTAAAACGATCTCAGGAGAGTGCAGATGGCAAAGCGTATCCAGTTCCGTACCCATGGCGGCCCGGAAGTACTTGAGTATGTGGACTACCAACCCGCCGAGCCCGGCCCGCAGCAGGTCCGCGTGACCAACAAGGCCATCGGCCTGAACTTCATCGACACCTATTACCGCAGCGGCCTCTACCCGCCACCGGCCCTGCCATCGGGTCTGGGTTCGGAAGGCGCGGGCGTGGTCGACGCGGTCGGCAGCGAAGTGACCCGGTTCAAGGTCGGCGATCGCGTGGCTTATGGCAGCGGCCCGTTGGGCGCTTACAGCGAAGTTCACGTGTTGCCCGAAGCCAACCTGGTGCGCCTGCCGGACGCCATCACTTTCGAACAGGCTGCCGGAGTGATGCTCAAGGGCCTGACCGTGCAGTACCTGCTGCGCCAGACCTATGAACTCAAGGGTGGCGAAACCATCCTGTTCCACGCCGCTGCGGGGGGTGTCGGCTCCCTGGCCTGCCAATGGGCCAAGGCCTTGGGCGTGAAGTTGATCGGCACGGTGAGTTCGCCAGAGAAAGCCGCGCTGGCCAAGGCCAATGGTGCCTGGGCGACCATCGACTACAGCCATGAAAACGTCGCGCAACGGGTACTGGAACTGACTGACGGCAAGAAGGTGCCGGTTGTGTACGACGGCGTCGGCAAGGATACCTGGCTGACTTCCCTCGATAGCGCGGCGCCCCGTGGGCTGGTGGTGAGCTTCGGTAATGCATCCGGGGCTGTGGACGGGGTGAACCTGGGGATTCTGGCGGGCAAAGGCTCGTTGTACGTCACCCGGCCGACGCTGGCGACCTACGCCAACAATGCCGAGAACCTGCAGCGCATGGCCGATGAGTTGTTCGAGATGATCATCAGCGGCAAGCTGACGGTGGACATCAGCCAGCGTTTTCCACTGGCTGATGCAGCGAAGGCGCAGACCGAGTTGTCGGCGCGGCGTACGACTGGGTCGGTCATTCTGTTGCCTTGAGGACGCCTTCGCGAGCAAGCCCGCTCCCACATTGGTTCTGTGTCATTCACAAAATCCAATGTGGGAGCGGGCTTGCTCGCGAAGAACGATAACGCGGTCTTAATCGGGGCGCACAACATGCCCGGTCGCCAGATCCCGAATAACACTCGGATTCTTGCGCCCACCCAGGTTCCCGCCCAACACCAGGTCAACCTGACCCCGGAAATACTGCTCGACGCGAATCCGCGTACGCGCCGCCGGCCGGCCCTGGGGGTTGGCGGACGTCGACACCAGCGGCCCGACCAACGCGCACAAATCCCGCACCTGAGGATGATCGCTGACCCGCAACGCCACCGTTTCATGCACACCGGTAATCCACTCCGGCAACATGTTCTGATGGGGCACCAGCCAGGTGTTCGGCCCCGGCCAGGTACTGGCCATGCGGTCCATCCACAGTTCGGGGAAGTCTTCGAAGAGGAAGTCGAACTGGCGGATATTGTCGGCGACCAGGATCAGGCCCTTATCAACCGAGCGCCCCTTGATCAGCAGCAACCGATCCACTGCCTCTTCATCCCACGGGTCGCAACCCAGACCCCAGACTGCTTCGGTTGGGTAGGCAATCACCGCCCCTGCGCGAATTGCTCGTGCGGCTTGCTGCACACGCCAACTGTTGACCATGAAAAACTCTCCAGATTAAGGCTCTGCGCAGTTTACCGTTCTTCCTCGTAAAACCTAGCTCACCCGCGCAAACCAGCGTCCGTTTTCACAGACAGCACGGCCGTCCATTTCCAGCTCCGTCAACGTCGCCAGGACCTTGGGCAAGGTCCAACCGCTGGCATCGGCCAGCGCTTCACTGGTGTGAGGGGCGGCGTGGAGCAGGGTCAGCAGCGGATGGCTCGATGTGGCCGCGGGTGTTTGCGTTGAAAAAGGCAGCTGCTGCCAGCCCCGCAAGCCTTCAAGGATATGCTCGATGGTTTCCACCAGCACGGCGCCGTCGCGGATCAGCTGATGGCATCCGCGGGCGCCGGGATGATGAATCGACCCGGGAATCGCATACACCTCGCGCCCCTGTTCCGCCGCCAGCCGGGCCGTGATCAATGAACCGCTGGCAACGCTGGCTTCGACCACCAGCACGCCCAGGGACAGACCGCTGATGATCCGGTTGCGTCGGGGGAAGTTGCCGGCGCTGGGCGCGGTGTCCAGCGGAAACTCCGAAAGCACCGCGCTACCCGACGCGATCATGGCGTCCGCCAGGCGCCGGTTGCGCTGTGGATAAAAGTTTTCAAGACCCGTGCCAAGTACCCCGACCGTTCGCCCGCCAACGTCCAGTGCCGCCTGATGCGCGGCGGCATCGATCCCCAGAGCCAGACCGCTGGTGATGACGAACCCGGCACCAGCCAGGCTGCGGGAAAACGCGGTGGCGGTGTCCATGCCGGGCCGTGAAGCACGACGACTGCCGACCATCGCCAGCTGCGGTTTTTCCAGGATCTGCGGATCGCCGGCCACGAACAGCAACGGCGGCGCGTCGCTGATCTGCGCCAGCAATGCCGGGTAGTCAGGCTGGTCCCACATCAGTAAATGCTGGCCCTGACGCTCTAGCCAGGCCAATGCATGGCTGGCGCCGTCACGAACTTCCGGGGCGCGCCGGGCCTCGCAACACACCTGCGGCAAGCCCAGCGCTCGCCAGGCACTGGCCGGTGCGCTGATGGCTTTGGACGCCGAACCGAAGGCTTCCAGCAATTTCCTGAATCGCGCCGGGCCAAGTTCCGGTAGACGGTGCAGACGCAGACGCGCCTCCAGTTCCGCAGGGGAAACCGGTGTAACAGCGGGTATCGACATGGATCATCCTTGATCGTTATGAGCCCCCGTCGAAACGGGAATAAGCTGTGGATAACTCTGTTGGTAATTTGTGAAGTCAGCTAAGGATTTTGCACCTTGTCCAGCACTGCCAATGAACGTGACGCATGGAGCACCAGCCCATAGCTGAGCTTGTCGTAAGTGCGGAAAACCATCAGCAGGCCGGCGCGCTCATCGGGAATTTTCACTGGTTGGCCGGTGATCCGGTCGCGCACGGTTTCCCCGGTTTTCATCACCGCCAGCACATTGCCTTCGGCCAGGCCGTCGCGTTGCCCCTTGTTCAGGGTGACCACGTCCAGCGCACCGATCTGCGTGACCCCGCGTGGCACATCGATGATCAGGCCGTTGACCTGGGTCTCTGGGGCGCTGGGCATGAAGGTCGAATTGATCGAGCGTTCTTCGCCGCTGAACAGGCGGTCGCCGAGACGCACCTCCTGGGTGGTGCGTTGCAGCGCCAGAGTCGTGACGTCGCCCTCGGTGGCGATGATCTCGCCGCCGCCAATGTCATCGGCGTTGATCCCGAGGAACTCGTGGCTCTGCGGATCGCTGTAGACCTTGCCCTGGCGGAAGATGCCATACACCGGCTGAGCCGGGTCAAAGTGGCCGCGGGCGAAGATACGGTCGCCGGTGCCACTGAGTACGCGCTCGGCATCACCGGCAACGATATAAGGCGCCTGGTCGAAATCCTCGGCCTTGTCGACGATGCGGTTGCTCAGCAAGAAGCTGTTGATCGATTTCAGCGGGATGCTCGGGATGGCGTCGGCCACCGGACTGCTGCGCACCCGTGGCGAAAGCTTGATGGTCCCCCGCGAGGCGCCGCGATCGAGGGTCAGGCGCGGCTGGCCGTTGACGTAGACCAGCGACAGGCTGTCACCGGGGTAGATGAGATCTGGATTTTCAACCTGGGGATTGGCCTGCCAGAGTTGCGGCCACTGCCATGGCTCACGAAGATATTTGCCCGAGATGTCCCAGAGTGTGTCGCCCGTTGCCACGGTGTATTGCTGTGGAAAACCCTCCCTGAGTTGCACTTGCCCGTGCGCAAAACCTGCCGAGGCCAGGAGTAGCAGGGCGAGTAGTGATTTCCTCATGCGATGAATCCCTTTATTATGTGAGTTCGCGTGAAACGCCAGAGCCCTCGGTGGCTCGCTCCCGGCTTGCTTATGAAGAGAAGGGAGCTACGTTTTACACCGGTAGCCTGCATCTTCGGATCGGCCAGGCCATCGACCCGACCTTACTTCACATGTGCAGTCATCAAAGCTTATGGCCATTTTAAACATCCTCGAATTCCCTGACCCGCGCCTGCGTACGATCGCCAAGACAGTGACCGTAGTGGACGACGAAGTGCGTCAGCTGGTCGATGATATGTTTGAAACAATGTATGAGGCGCCAGGCATCGGCCTCGCCGCGACCCAGGTCAACGTGCACAAACGTATCGTCGTGATGGACCTCTCCGAAGACCGCAGCGAACCCCGGGTGTTCATCAACCCCGAGTTCGAGTCCCTGACCGACGAGATGGAGCAATACCAGGAAGGCTGCCTCTCGGTGCCGGGTTTCTACGAAAACGTCGATCGCCCGCAGAAGGTCAAGGTCAAGGCCCTGGACCGCGACGGCCAGCCTTACGAACTGATCGCCGAAGGCCTGCTAGCCGTTTGCATCCAGCACGAATGCGACCACCTGAACGGCAAATTGTTCGTCGACTACCTGTCCACGCTCAAACGCGATCGCATCAAGAAGAAACTGGAAAAGCTTCACCGCCAGAACGCTTGATGCCCTCTTCAAAGGCTTGCCGCGGCAAGCCTTTTTCTTTTCAAGATGCTTTGTAATCGAGAGCTTTCATGACTGAGCCACTGCGCATTGTCTTTGCCGGCACCCCGGAATTCGCCGCCGAACACCTCAAGGCCCTGCTCGACAGCCCTTACGAGATCGTTGCGGTCTACACCCAGCCGGATCGTCCGGCGGGCCGCGGGCAAAAGCTGATGCCGAGCCCGGTCAAGCAGCTTGCCCTTGAAAATAACATCACGGTGTTGCAACCGCCGACCTTGCGTAACGCAGACGCCCAGGCCGAATTGGCCGCGCTGAAGCCGGACTTGATGGTGGTGGTTGCCTACGGCCTGATCCTGCCGCAAGTGGTGCTGGATATTCCGCGCCTGGGCTGCATCAACAGCCACGCGTCCTTGTTGCCTCGCTGGCGCGGTGCGGCGCCGATCCAGCGCGCCGTCGAAGCCGGTGACAGCGAAAGCGGCGTGACCGTGATGCGCATGGAAGCCGGCCTCGACACCGGCCCGATGCTGCTCAAGGTCATCACCCCGATCAGCGCCCAGGACACCGGCGGCAGTCTGCACGACCGCCTGGCCGAAATGGGTCCGCCTGCCGTGGTCCAGGCGATTGCCGGCCTCGCCGCCGGTACGCTCGAAGGTGAAACGCAGGACGACAGCCTGGCCACCTACGCACACAAGTTGAACAAGGACGAGGCGCGCATCGACTGGACGCGTCCAGCGGTTGAGCTGGAGCGTCTGGTTCGCGCTTTCAACCCTTGGCCGATCACCCACAGCACACTCAACGGCGAAGCGTTGAAGGTGCTGGCGGCAAACCTGGCCGAAGGGCAGGGCGCACCAGGTGAAATCCTCGGCGCCAGCAAGGACGGGCTGATCGTCGCCTGCGGTGAGCAGGCCCTGTGCCTGACCCGCCTGCAATTGCCCGGTGGCAAGGCGCTGAACTTCAGCGACCTGTTCAACAGCCGTCGTGAGAAATTCGCCATCGGTACCGTCCTCGGTCAAGCGGTGGACGCTCAATGAACCCGCGTCTGGCCGCCGCCAAGGCACTCGCCGCTGTCCTGAACGGAAAAGCCTCGCTCAACAGTTCACTGCCGACGCAACTGGACAAGGTCGAAGACCGTGACCGCGGCTTCACCCAGGACCTGGCGTTCGGCACCGCTCGCTGGCAGCCGCGTTTGTCGGCGCTGGCGGCCAAGCTGCTGCAGAAGCCGTTCAAGGCGGCCGACGCCGACGTCGAGGCACTGTTGCTGGTCGGTCTGTACCAACTGCTCTACACCCGCGTCCCGCCACACGCCGCGATCGGCGAAACCGTGGGTTGCGCCGACAAGCTGAAAAAGCCCTGGGCCAAGGCCTTGCTCAATGCCGTGCTGCGCCGCGCGCAGCGGGAAAGCGAAACCCTGCTGGCCGAGCTGGAACACGACCCGGTGGTGCGTACCGCTCACCCGCGCTGGCTGCAAAAGTCGCTCAAGGCCTTCTGGCCCGAGCAGTGGGAAGCCATTTGCACGGCGAACAATGCGCACCCGCCGATGATCCTGCGGGTCAACCGCCGCCATCACAGCCGTGACGTCTACCTCGGGCTGCTGAGTGAAGCAGGCATTGCCGCCAGTGCCTGCGTCTACAGCCGCGACGGCATCATCCTCGAGGCAGCCGCCGACGTGCGCAGCCTGCCAGGCTTCGCCGAAGGCTGGATCAGCGTGCAAGACGAAGCGGCCCAACTGGCCGCCGACTTGCTCGACCTGGCGCCGGGCCAGCGCGTGCTCGATGCGTGCTGCGCCCCGGGCGGCAAGACCTGCCATATCCTCGAAGCCGAACCGAAACTGGCCGGCGTCGTCGCCGTGGACCTCGAAGCCAAGCGCCTGGTACGGGTCCGCGAGAACCTCGAACGCCTGAAACTGAGCGCCGAACTGATCGCCGCCGACGGCCGCGACACCGCCACCTGGTGGGACGGCAAGCCTTTCCAGCGCATCCTCCTCGATGCCCCGTGCTCGGCCACCGGCGTCATTCGTCGTCACCCGGACATCAAGCTGACGCGCCAGCCCGATGACATCGTCGCGCTCGCAGTGCTGCAAGGCGAGCTGCTCGACGCCATGTGGCATACCCTGGAAGTGGGCGGCATCCTCCTCTACGCCACCTGTTCCACGCTGCCGACCGAAAACACCGAAGTGATCGAGGCCTTCCTCGCTCGCACACCGGGCGCCCGCGAACTGGACCTGGCCACGACGGCCGGGATCAAGCAACCCCATGGGCGGCAACTGCTGGCCCAGGAAGGCGGCCACGACGGGTTCTACTACGCCAAGCTGATCAAGATCGCCGCCGCACGCGGTTAAACGGATTCAACGGAGTGACTGGATGAAAATCATCATCCTCGGAGCAGGGCAGGTCGGCGGTTCGCTGGCGGAGCACCTGGCAAGCGAAGCGAATGACATCACCGTGGTCGACACCGACGGCGAACGCCTGCGTGACCTCGGTGACCGGCTGGACATCCGCACGGTGCAAGGGCGCGGTTCGCTGCCGAGCATCCTGCGCCAGGCTGGCGCCGACGACGCCGACATGCTGGTCGCCGTGACCAGCAGCGATGAAACCAACATGGTGGCCTGCCAGGTTGCCCACACCCTGTTCCACACGCCGACCAAGATCGCCCGCGTCCGTGAAGCGGCGTACCTGACCCGCACCGAACTGTTCGACAACGAAGCCATCCCGGTGGATGTGCTGATCAGCCCCGAGCAGGTAGTCACCAACTACATCAAGCGCCTGATCCAGCATCCGGGCGCCCTGCAGGTGATCGACTTCGCCGAAGGCAAGGCGCAATTGGTTGCGGTGCGGGCCTACTACGGCGGGCCGCTGGTGGGGCAGCAACTGCGCCAGCTGCGCGAGCACATGCCCAACGTCGAAACCCGCGTGGCGGCGATTTTCCGTCGCGACCGGCCGATCCTGCCCCAGGGCGATACGGTGATCGAAGCGGACGACGAAGTGTTTTTCATTGCCGCACGGGCGAACATTCGGGCGGTCATGAGCGAAATGCGCCGTCTCGACGAGACCTACAAGCGCATCGTCATCGCCGGTGGCGGGCAGATCGGCGAGCGTCTGGCCGAGGCCATCGAAAGCCGTTACCAGGTGAAGATCATCGAGATGAACCCGGCGCGCTGCCGTCATCTTTCGGACACCCTCGATAGCACCGTGGTGTTGCAGGGCAGCGCCTCGGACCGTGACCTGCTGCTGGAAGAGAACATCGCCGACGCGGACATCTTCCTGGCCCTGACCAACGATGACGAGGCCAACATCATGTCCTCGCTGCTGGCCAAGCGCCTGGGGGCGAAGAAGGTGATGACCATCATCAACAACCCGGCCTACGTCGACCTGATCCAGGGCGGTGACATCGATATCGCCATCAGCCCGCAACTGGCGACCATCGGCACCTTGCTGGCTCATGTCCGTCGCGGCGATATCGTCAGCGTGCACTCACTGCGCCGCGGCGCGGCGGAAGCCATCGAGGCCATTGCCCATGGCGATGCGAAATCGAGCAAGGTGATCGGCAAGGCCATCGAGAACATAGGCTTGCCGCCGGGTACAACGATTGGCGCCATTATTCGCGATGAAGAGGTCATTATCGCGCACGATGACACCGTGATCGCAGCGGGCGACCATGTGATCCTGTTCCTTGTGGATAAAAAGCATATTCGCGATGTGGAGAAACTGTTCCACGTAGGGCTGAGCTTCTTCTGATCCGAGTTTTTTGCTGCCAGCAAGGGCCTCTTCGCGAGCAAGCCCGCTCCCACATTTGATCTTTGGTGAACACAAAACCGATGTGGGAGCGGGCTTGCTCGCGAAGGCGGCCTCACTAATCCGGATGAACGCCTGACACCCCCAAGATAAGGAATCCACCATGCTCGAATCCCTGGAAAAAATGCTCGCCAAGGGTGTGGATAACTCGCTGCTGCGCTTCGGCCTGGGCAAGGGTTATCTGGATCTGGGGGAGAACGCCAAGGCGGCGGAGCATTTCCAGCGCTGCGTCGAATTCGATCCGAAATATTCGGCGGCCTGGAAATTACTCGGCAAGGCCCATCTGGCCCTGACCGACTTTGCAGCCGCACGGCAGGCCTGGGAGCAAGGCATCGAGGCCGCCATTGCCCATGGCGACAAGCAAGCCGAGAAGGAGATGACGGTGTTTCTGAAAAAGCTCGACCGTCAGGCGCCCTGATCAGAGATAACGCAAGCCAATGCCTTCGGCATACAGTTCACAGTTATCCACAGATCATGCCAATCAACTCAATACCAGCGCTCTTCGCCCGGTGGACGCTTCTTGAAGCGCTTCATGCTCCACATGTACTGGCTCGGATACGCCCCCACGTAACGCTCGACGACCTTGCTCATGGCAGCGCAGGAGGTGGCGGTATCGGTGCTGTACATCTCTTCGGGCGCGGCTTCCAGGATTACTTTGTAGCCTGAACCGTCCGGCAGCCGCAGGGCATGCAGGAACACGCCGACCGCCTTGCCGCCGGCGAGCATGTTGGGCACGAACTTGCTGGTCAGCGCCTGGGTGGCGAAAAACGGCACGAAGATCCCGGCGGATTCGGCCGGTTCCGGGTCGGCGGGAATACCCACCGCACCACCTTTGCGCACTTCCTTGATGACGCTGAGTATGCCTTCCTTGGTGGAAGCGGCCACCTTGTTGCCCAGTTGCACCCGTTGCTTTTGCAACAATTCATCCACCGCCTTCAATTTCGGCGGGCGATAGAAAATGATCGGTTTGCACTGGCTGCAATAAAAGTGATTGAGCACTTCCCAGTTGCCCAGGTGACTGGTGATGCCGACCACGCCTTTGCCGGAGGCGAGGGCGTCCTTCAATACATCGAGGCCTTCCACTTCGCGGACCAGGTCGATGGAACGCTGGGCCGGCCAGATCCAGGCACAGGCGCTTTCGGTCAGGGACTTGCCGATGTCTTTGAGGCTCTGGCCCACCAGGCGCTCACGCTCGGCGGGGTCCATGTCGGGAAAACACTTGGACAGATTGATCCGGACCACATCGCGGGAACGGTTCGGGGTTTTCCACATGACCCAGCCTATCGCCGAGCCTACGGCCTGAACGGCCCGCCACGGGAGCAGGGCAAACAGCCGCAGAGCGCCTACCAGCAAGGCGCCTTTCAACTTATCCACAGGTCACTCCTGATCTTGTGCTGTGCGCGAGGCGGCTATTCTAACCGCCGTTCGCCAGCAGCGCGTAGCGATCGCAATCCCGAGTGTGGTCCATGACCATGCCCGAGGCCTGCATCAGCGCGTAGCAAATGGTCGGGCCAACGAAGGTGAAACCGGCTTTTTTCAAGCCCTTGCTCATCTCCACCGCCTCGGGCGTGATGGCCGGCACGTCGGAGCGGTCCTTGAAATGATTGATCTTCGGCACACCGCCGACAAAGGACCAGAGAAACCCCACCGGGTCCTCCAGCGCCATCCAGGCCTGTGCATTGCGCCGGGCCGCGTTGAGCTTGAGGCGATTACGGATGATGCCCGGGTCGAGCATCAATTCATCGATTTCCGTGTCGCTCATCTGCGCCACGCGCTGCACGTCGAAGCCGTACAGCACCTGGCGATAGTGCTCGCGTTTGCGCAGCACAGTGATCCAGGAAAGGCCGGCCTGGAACCCTTCGAGCAAAAGCAACTCGAACAGTCCCTGCGCATCGCGTAGCGGCGTGCCCCACTCCTGATCGTGATAAGCCATGTACAGCGGATCTTCGGAACACCAAAAGCAGCGTGGCATAAGGCTCCAGGGGGCGTGCGCAGCAACGAATCGGGTATACTCCCGCTCTTTAAATCGCAGCCCAAGAAACAGGTGAATTTCGTGAGCCAGCCTACGCCAGCCGTGCGTACCTTCCAAGACTTGATCCTCGCCCTCCAGCAATACTGGGCCGAGCAAGGTTGTGTGGTACTTCAGCCCTACGATATGGAAGTAGGCGCCGGCACTTTCCACACTGCAACATTCCTGCGCGCCATTGGCCCGGAAACCTGGAACGCCGCTTATGTGCAGCCAAGTCGTCGCCCGACTGACGGCCGCTACGGCGAAAACCCGAACCGTCTGCAGCACTACTACCAGTTCCAGGTGGTGCTCAAGCCAAATCCGGACAACTTCCAGGAGCTGTACCTGGGCTCCCTCAAGCATGTCGGCCTGGACCCGTTGGTCCACGACATCCGCTTCGTCGAAGACAACTGGGAATCGCCGACCCTCGGCGCCTGGGGTCTGGGCTGGGAAGTCTGGCTCAACGGCATGGAAGTGACCCAGTTCACCTACTTCCAGCAAGCGGGCGGCATCGAGTGCTACCCGGTGACCGGCGAGATCACTTACGGCCTCGAGCGCCTGGCCATGTACCTGCAAGGCGTGGACTCGGTCTACGACCTGGTCTGGGCTGACGGTCCGTTCGGCAAAGTGACCTACGGCGACGTGTTCCACCAGAACGAAGTGGAGCAGTCGACCTACAACTTCGAACACGCCAACGTCGAGAAGCTGTTCGAACTGTTCGATTTCTACGAAAGCGAAGCCAAGCGCCTGATCGAACTCGACCAGCCGCTGCCGTTGCCGAGCTACGAAATGGTGTTGAAGGCGTCCCATACCTTCAACCTGCTGGATGCGCGCCGGGCGATTTCCGTAACCGCGCGTCAGCAATACATCCTGCGTGTGCGCACCCTGGCGCGTTCCGTTGCGCAAGCCTACCTGCTGGCTCGCGCCAAGCTGGGCTTCCCGATGGCGACCCCGGACCTGCGTGACGAAGTACTGGCCAAGCTGGAGGCTGCACAATGAGTGCTCTGGATTTTCTGGTTGAACTGGGCACTGAAGAACTGCCACCCAAGGCCCTGAACACCCTGGCCGAGGCGTTTCTTGCCGGTATCGACAAGGGCCTGCAAGCTGCCGGCCTGAACTACGAGACCAAAACCGTTTATGCCGCGCCGCGCCGTCTGGCGGTGCTGATCACGTCGCTGGCCACCCAGCAGCCGGATCGCAGCATCAACCTCGATGGCCCCCCACGTCAGGCCGCGTTCGATGCTGAAGGCAACCCGACCCAAGCGGCGCTGGGCTTTGCCAAGAAGTGCGGCGTCGACCTGAGCGAAATCGATCAGAGCGGTCCGAAACTGCGCTACAGCCAGAGCATCGCCGGCAAGCCGACCGCGAGCCTGCTGCCGACCATCGTCGAAGATTCGCTGAACGACCTGCCGATCCCGAAACGCATGCGTTGGGGTGCGCGCAAGGAAGAGTTCGTGCGTCCGACCCAATGGCTGGTGATGCTGTTCGGTGACCAGGTCATCGACTGCACCATCCTCGCCCAGAAGTCCGGCCGCGATTCCCGTGGTCACCGCTTCCATCACCCGGAAAACGTGCGCATCGATTCGCCGTCCAGCTACCTGGCCGACCTGCGTGCCGCCTACGTGCTGGCCGACGCCAACGAGCGTCGCGACATCATCAGCAAGCGCACCGAAGAGCTGGCCACCCGCCAGGAAGGCACGGCGATCGTTCCGCCAGCCCTGCTCGACGAAGTGACCGCGCTGGTCGAGTGGCCGGTACCGCTGGTGTGCTCGTTCGAGGAACGTTTCCTCGACGTGCCGCAAGAAGCACTGATCACCACCATGCAGGACAACCAGAAGTACTTCTGCCTGCTGGATGCCGAAGGCAAGTTGCTGCCACGTTTCATTACCGTGGCCAACATCGAAAGCAAAGACCCGCAGCAGATCATCGCCGGTAACGAGAAAGTGGTTCGCCCACGCCTGACCGACGCCGAGTTCTTCTTCAAGCAAGACAAGAAGCAGAAGCTCGAAGACTTCAACCAGCGCCTGCAAAACGTGGTGTTCCAGGAAAAACTCGGCAGTGTCTACGACAAGGCCGAACGCGTTTCCAAGCTGGCCGCCTACATCGCTGCGCGCATTGGCGGCAACGCTTCGTGGGCCGCTCGCGCAGGCTTGCTGTCCAAGTGCGACCTGGCGACCGAAATGGTCGGCGAGTTCCCGGAGATGCAAGGTGTCGCCGGCTACTACTACGCCCTCAATGATGGCGAGCCGGAAGACGTCGCCCTGGCCCTGAACGAGCAGTACATGCCGCGCGGTGCCGGTGCCGAACTGCCAGCCACCCTGACCGGTGCGGCCGTGGCCATCGCCGACAAGCTCGATACCCTCGTGGGGATCTTCGGTATCGGCATGCTGCCGACTGGTAGCAAAGACCCGTACGCACTGCGCCGTGCTGCGTTGGGTGTGCTGCGTATCCTGATCGAGAAACAACTGGATCTGGACCTGAACGACGCCGTGGCCTTCGCCGTGAATGCGTTCGGTACCAAGGTCAAGGCTGCCGGCCTCAACGACGCCGTGCTGGAATTCATCTTCGACCGCCTGCGTGCGCGTTATGAGGATGAAGGCGTCGACGTGGCGACCTACCTGTCGGTGCGCGCACTGAACCCGGGCTCGGCCCTGGACTTCGACCAGCGCGTACAAGCGGTACAGGCCTTCCGCAAATTGCCGGAAGCCGCAGCCCTGGCGGCGGTGAACAAGCGCGTATCGAACTTGCTGAGCAAGGTCGAAGGCTCGGTGCCGACCGTGGTCGAAGCCAAGTATTTCGACAATGCCAACGAGTTCTCCCTGTACTCGGCGATCCAGCAGGCTGACCAGGCTGTCCAGCCTATGGCGGCGGCACGTCAGTACAGCGAATCGCTGGCACGCCTGGCCGCCTTGCGCGAGCCGGTCGACGCGTTCTTCGAAGCGGTGATGGTCAACGCGGAAGATGCCAATGTCCGCGCTAACCGTTATGCACTGCTGGCGCGCCTGCGTGGGCTGTTCCTCGGCGTCGCCGACATTTCGCTGCTGGGGTAAGACTGTTTGAAACTGCTGATTCTCGATCGGGACGGGGTGATCAATTACGACTCCGACGCTTACATCAAGTCGGTGGAGGAGTGGATCCCACTCCCCGGATCGATCGAAGCCATCGCGCAGTTGAGCAAGGCCGGCTGGACGGTGGCGGTCGCCACCAACCAGTCGGGCATCGCTCGCGGCTACTACGACCTCGCCACCCTGGACGCCATGCACGAGCGCTTGCGCTCGCTGGTGGCCGAGCAGGGTGGGGAAGTCGGGCTGATCGTCTACTGCCCGCACGGGCCGGACGAAGGCTGCGATTGCCGCAAGCCAAAACCCGGGATGCTGAAAAGCATCGCCGCACATTACAACGTATCGCTGACAAATCTATGGTTCGTCGGCGATAGTCTCGGTGACCTGGAAGCCGCCAAAGCCGTCGATTCTCAGCCAGTTTTGGTAAAGACCGGGAAAGGCGAAAAGACTTTGGGCAAGACCCTTCCGGTAGGCACATTGATTTTCGACGATCTGGCGGCGATTGCCGCAGAACTTATCCACAATTAGAGCGCTTTCGAAATCCTGACCAAGGAACGTTCGGGAGTGCGCTTGAACCGTTACGGTAAACGTCGCCATGTCGATACTGCAGGCCATCAGAACCTTCCTCTTTTACCTGCTGCTGGGCACCAGCTCCCTGCTGTGGTGCAGCCTGAGTTTTTTTATCGCGCCCTTTCTGCCATTCAAGGCGCGTTATCGCTTCATCAACGTCTATTGGTGCCGCTGCGCCTTGTGGCTGAGCAAGGTATTCCTGGGCATTCGCTACGAAGTGAAGGGTGCCGAGAACGTACCGGCACAGCCCTGCGTGATCCAGTCGAACCACCAGAGCACCTGGGAGACCTTTTTTCTCTCGGCCTATTTCTCGCCATTGAGCCAGGTGCTCAAGCGCGAACTGCTGTACGTGCCATTCTTCGGTTGGGCCATGGCCATGCTGCGTCCCATCGCCATCGACCGGGACAACCCGAAAGCGGCACTCAAGCACGTCGCCAAGAAAGGCGATGAATTGCTCAAGGACAACGTCTGGGTGCTGATCTTCCCTGAAGGCACGCGCGTTCCCTACGGCACCATCGGCAAATTCTCCCGCGGCGGTACTGCGCTGGCAGTGAATGCCGAGCTGCCGGTGCTGCCGATTGCGCATAACGCTGGCAAGTTCTGGCCAAAAACCGGTTGGAGGAAGAAGCAGGGTGTCATCACCGTGATCATCGGTGCACCGATGTATGCCGAAGGTAGCGGACCACGCGCTATCGCCGAATTGAACGACCGAGTCCAGGCTTGGAACGAGCAGATGCAGCGTGAAATGGGCTCTCTGCCACCGGCTCCGCAGGCGCCGGTTACCAACGATCAGGTGGTTGTCTGAGCTTCTGTGGATAAGCTGTGTACCGTTTGTGAGAAAAGCGTCGAAATCGTCTCCTAACTTAATGATTTATATAGATATTTCTTTAGCGCTTAAAAAACCAAAAAACGTGCATAAGTTTTTTTCGGGCGCAAAAAAACCGGCTGATATAGCCGGTTTTTTTATGCCTGTAATGTGGGTGTTTCACTGGACACAAAAAAGGCCAACGCAAGCGTTGGCCTTTTTGGTCCAGCGGGTTAACCGGGATCAGAAGTCCAGGTTGGAAACCGCCAGGGCATTGCTTTCGATGAAGTCACGACGAGGTTCAACCGCATCACCCATCAGGGTGTTGAAGATCTGGTCCGCACCAATGGCGTCTTCGATGGTCACTTTCAGCATCCGGCGAACGCTCGGATCCATGGTGGTTTCCCACAGCTGATCCGGGTTCATTTCACCCAGACCTTTGTATCGCTGGATGGTGTGGCGCTTGGTGCTTTCCGCCATCAACCAGTCCAGGGCTTCCTTGAACTCGGTGACCGCTTTCTTGCGCTCGCCGCGCTGGATGTACGCGCCCTCGTCCAGCAGGGTGCTCAGCTGGGCGCCCAGGGACACGACGGTCTTGTAGTCGTTGCTGCCGAAGAAGTCACGGTTGAAGGTGACGTAGTTCGACAGGCCGTGGGAGATCAGTTCGACCTCTGGCAGCCAGACATTACGTTCACGGTCTTCACGCAGGCTGGCCTTGTAGACCAGGCCGGACTTCTCGACGGTGCGCAGGCGCACTTCGTACTGGGCCAGCCAATCCTGCATCGCAGCGTGATCGGACAGTTGCTCCAGGCTGACGGCCGGCAGGTAGATGAAGTGCTCGGTCAGTTCCTGTGGGTACAGGCGCGACAGACGCTTGAGGGTCTTCATCACCAGGCGGAAGTCATTCACCAGACGCTCAAGGGCTTCGCCAGAGATACCTGGTGCCTCTTCGTTCAGGTGCAGGCTCGCATCTTCCAGGGCCGACTGCGTCATGTACTCTTCCATGGCGTCGTCGTCTTTGATGTATTGCTCTTGCTTGCCTTTCTTCACCTTGTACAGCGGCGGCTGGGCGATGTAGATGTAGCCACGCTCGATCAGCTCCGGCAGCTGACGGAAGAAGAAGGTCAGCAGCAGGGTACGAATGTGCGAACCGTCGACGTCAGCATCGGTCATGATGATGATGTTGTGATAACGCAACTTGTCGATGTTGTACTCTTCGCGACCGATGCCGCAGCCCAGCGCGGTGATCAAGGTGCCCACTTCCTGGGAAGAGATCATCTTGTCGAAACGTGCCTTCTCGACGTTCAGGATTTTACCCTTGAGCGGGAGAATCGCCTGGGTCTTGCGGTTACGTCCCTGCTTGGCAGAGCCGCCCGCGGAGTCACCTTCCACGAGGTACAGTTCGGAGAGGGCAGGGTCCTTTTCCTGGCAGTCAGCCAGTTTGCCCGGCAGGCCAGCGATGTCCAGCGCGCCTTTACGACGGGTCATCTCACGGGCCTTGCGCGCGGCTTCACGGGCACGTGCCGCGTCGATCATCTTGCCGACGACCAGCTTGGCTTCGTTCGGGTTTTCCAGCAGGAAGTCGGAGAAGTATTTGCCCATTTCCTGTTCGACCGCGGTCTTCACTTCGGAAGAGACCAGCTTGTCCTTGGTCTGGGAGCTGAACTTCGGATCCGGCACCTTCACCGAAATGATCGCGGTCAGGCCTTCACGGGCATCGTCACCGGTGGTGGCAACCTTGTGCTTCTTCGCCAGGCCTTCGGCTTCGATGTAGGTGTTGAGGTTACGCGTCAGTGCGGAACGGAAGCCCACCAGGTGAGTACCGCCGTCTCGCTGCGGGATGTTGTTGGTGAAGCACAACAGGTTCTCGTTGAAGCTGTCGTTCCACTGCAGGGCGATTTCAACGCCGATGCCGTCTTCACGCTGGATGTTGAAGTGGAACACCTGGTTGACCGGGGTCTTGTTGGTGTTGAGGTATTCAACGAACGCACGCAGGCCGCCTTCGTACTTGAACAACTCTTCCTTGCCGCTGCGCTCATCCTTGAGGACGATGCCGACACCGGAGTTGAGGAACGACAGTTCACGAATCCGCTTGGCCAGGATGTCCCAGCTGAAGTGGATATTCTTGAAGGTTTCGCTGGAAGCCTTGAAGTGGATCTGGGTACCGGTGGTTTCGCTGTCGCCAACGATCTTCATCGGTTCCTGAGGAACACCGTGTACGTAGGTCTGTTCCCAGATCTTGCCACTACGGCGCACAGTGAGAACCAGCTCTTCAGACAGCGCGTTCACTACCGACACGCCTACGCCGTGCAGGCCGCCGGATACCTTGTAGGAGTTGTCATCGAACTTACCGCCGGCGTGCAGCACGGTCATGATGACCTCGGCTGCCGAAACGCCTTCTTCTTTGTGCACGTCTACCGGGATGCCACGACCGTTGTCTTTAACGGTGATGGATTCGTCCGGGTGGATGATGATGCTGATGTCGTCGCAGTGGCCGGCGAGCGCTTCGTCGATCGAGTTATCGACCACCTCGAACACCATGTGGTGCAGACCGCTGCCATCGTCGGTGTCACCAATGTACATACCGGGACGTTTGCGTACGGCATCCAGGCCTTTCAGCACTTTAATGCTCGTTGAGTCGTACGTATTTTCTTCGCTCAATGCCTTCACTCCCGATGGTCGTGGGTCTGGGTGATACGGCCCTGTTCCACGTGGAACAGGGCGACTGGCGTTTCCGTCTGCCAGCCTTCCCTCAATAATTCGTGGTCTACACAGGTGATGAACACCTGGCAGCGTAAGTCTTCCAGCAAGCGGCAAAGCGCACGGCGGTGCTGCTCGTCCAGTTCGGACGGCAAGTCATCCACCAGATAAATACACTGACCGCGTCGGGCCTGGCTCACCAGGTGCCCTTGGGCAATCCGCAATGCACAGACCACAAGCTTTTGCTGACCCCGGGACAAAATGTCCGCGGCGTTGTGTGCGCCCAATCTAAGACGCAAATCAGCCCGTTGCGGTCCGGCCTGGGTATGACCCATTTGCTGATCCCGTTGCAGGGACCCGGCAAGTACGGCGCTCAATTCCCGGTCCTTGTCCCAGCCTCGGTAATAGCTGAGCGTCAAACCTTCGAGCTCAACCAGTTCGCTCAAGGTTTGTTCAAAGACTGGCTTCAAGGCTTTGATGTAAGCGCGGCGGTATTCATCGATTTCAGCGCTGGCCTGGCACAGTTCCCTGTCCCAAACCGCTTGCGAAACGGCGTCAAGTGTACCATGCCGCAGCCAAGAGTTTCTCTGGCGCAGGGCCTTCTGCAGGCGTTGCCAGGTGGACATGAATCGGGGTTCCACGTGGAACACGCCCCAGTCGAGGAACTGTCGGCGAATCTTCGGCGCGCCTTCCAGCAAGCGGAAGCTGTCCGGGTTGATCAACTGCAGCGGCAGAATCTCGGCCAGTTGCGCGGCACTGCGCGCGTTTTGTCCGTCGATGCGGATCTGGAACTCCCCCTGGCGATCCCGGGAGATGCCAAGTGCGCTGTGTCCGCCTTCAGCCAACTCGACCTGGCCAAATACCGTGCACGCCAATTGCTCGTATTGAATGACGGGCAACAACCGGGTGCTACGAAACGAACGCGCAAGCCCCAGCAGATGAATGGCTTCCAGGACACTGGTTTTGCCGCTGCCGTTGGCGCCGTAAAGAATATTGATTCGGGGGGAGGGGGAGAAGGTCACCGGGTGCAGATTGCGCACCGCGGTGACCGAGACGCGACTGAGGGACATCTAGCTTCTGCTGAACATGATTACAGACGCATCGGCATGACGACGTAGGCCGAGTCGTCGTTGTCGGACTCTTGCACCAGCGCACTGCTGTTGGAGTCGGACAGGATCAGACGTACCTGCTCGGTGGTCATCACGCCCAGTACGTCGAGCAAGTAGCTGACGTTGAAGCCGATTTCCAGGGAGCCGCCGTTGTACTCTACGCCAACCTCTTCTTCCGCTTCCTCCTGCTCCGGGTTGTTCGCCTGAATCTTCAGCTGGCCAGGAGCCAGTTGCAGACGGATGCCGCGGTACTTTTCGTTGGACAGAATCGCCGTACGGCTGAAAGCCTCACGCAACGCCTGACGATCACCGAGCACCAGCTTGTCGCCGCCCTTTGGCAGAACGCGCTCGTAGTCCGGGAATTTGCCGTCGACCAGTTTCGAGGTGAAGGTGAACTCACCGGTGGTCGCGCGAATGTGGTGCTGGCCCAGGACGATAGTGACGATGCCGTCTGGCTCGGTCAGCAAACGCGCCATTTCAAGGATACCCTTGCGCGGCACGATGACCTGGTGGCGATCCGGCTGGCCGATATCAGCCTGCATCGAGCACATTGCCAGTCGGTGGCCGTCGGTGGCCACGGCACGAATGACGCCCGCCGAGACTTCCAGCAGCATGCCGTTGAGGTAGTAACGCACGTCCTGCTGGGCCATGGCGAAACTGGTGCGCTCTATCAGGCGACGCAGCTTGCTCTGTTCGAGACTGCAGGTCAGCGAGCCCGGGCCTTCTTCCACGGTGGGGAAATCGTTGGCCGGCAAGGTCGAGAGGGTGAAGCGGCTACGGCCAGCCTTCACCACCAGCTTCTGTTCATCGACCTTGATATCGATCAGCGCGTCGTTCGGCAGGCTTTTGCAGATGTCCATCAGCTTACGTGCAGGCACGGTGATGGAACCTGTTTCAGCAGGCTCTTCGAGTTGCACGCGACCGACCAGCTCGACTTCCAGGTCGGTACCGGTCAGCGACAACTGCTGGCCTTCGACAACCAGCAGCACGTTGGAGAGAACCGGCAAGGTCTGTCGGCGCTCGACGACGCCTGCGACCAGTTGCAGGGGTTTCAACAGGGCTTCGCGTTGAATGGTGAAATGCATGGTCTAGTCCCTTGCCTTAAAAGCTGCGCTGGTGTTCATCAAGTGGTCAGTGTACGCAGCAGGTTCTTGTAGTCCTCGCGGATGTCCGCGTCGGATTCCTTAAGTTCGTTGATCTTGCGGCAGGCGTGCAAAACAGTCGTGTGGTCACGCCCACCAAACACATCACCGATTTCCGGCAGGCTGTGGTTGGTGAGTTCCTTGGACAACGCCATGGCGACCTGACGTGGACGGGCAACCGAACGCGAACGACGTTTGGACAACAAATCGGAGATCTTGATCTTGTAGTACTCGGCGACCGTGCGCTGAATGTTATCCACAGAGACCAGTTTGTCTTGCAGCGCCAACAGGTCCTTCAGGGACTCGCGAATCAACTCGATGGTGATATCGCGCCCCATAAAGTGCGAATGGGCGATGACGCGCTTGAGCGCACCTTCCAGTTCACGGACGTTGGAGCGAATGCGTTGGGCAATGAAGAACGCGGCATCGTGTGGCAATTCGACCTTGGCCTGGTCGGCCTTCTTCATCAGGATCGCGACACGGGTTTCCAGTTCCGGCGGCTCTACGGCCACCGTGAGGCCCCAGCCGAAGCGGGACTTCAGTCGTTCTTCAAGGCCTTCGATTTCTTTCGGATAGCGGTCACTGGTGAGAATGACCTGCTGGCCACCTTCAAGCAGGGCGTTGAAGGTGTGGAAAAACTCTTCCTGGGAGCGCTCCTTGCGAGCGAAAAACTGAATATCGTCGATCAGCAATGCATCCACCGAACGGTAGAAGCGCTTGAATTCGTTGATCGCGTTCAGTTGCAGCGCCTTGACCATGTCGGCCACGAAGCGCTCGGAATGCAGGTACACGACCTTGGCATTCGGGTTCTTCTTTAATAGGTGGTTACCCACAGCATGCATCAAGTGGGTTTTACCCAGACCTACACCACCATAAAGGAAGAGCGGGTTGTATCCGTGCTTGGGGTTGTCCGCCACTTGCCAGGCCGCAGCCCGGGCCAGTTGGTTGGACTTGCCCTCAACGAAGTTTTCGAAGGTAAAGGTGCGGTTCAGGTAGCTGGTGTGCTTGAGGGCGCCTTCAACCTGAACAGTGCGTTGCTCGGCGCGCACCGGTGCCTGTTGCGAACTGGCGCCGGCCATTGGGTCGAAGCTGTCACGAGAAGGCTCTTGCTCAGCCACTTCAGCGGTTTTTTGCGTCGCACGCTTGGCCGGTGATGGGGCGGGGGCCGCAGGCGCGGCAGCAGCTGCAGCTGCCTGAACCTGGGACGCCGCGGCGGCAGCCAGCGGCGCATTCGGTGCAGCACGCGGAGCTGAGCTGCGTTTGCTGCCTATTAATAAGGAAAGCGCAGGCGCCATGCCGTTGCCGTGCTCGTCGAGCAATTCCAGCACGCGGCTCAGGTATTTCTCGTTGACCCAGTCCAGGACAAAACGATTGGGTGCATAGACACGCAACTCGTCGCCTTCGGCTTCGACCTGTAGTGGACGGATCCAAGTGTTGAATTGTTGGGCAGGCAGCTCATCGCGCAAAAGCTCCACGCACTGCTGCCAAAGTTCCACTGACACGGATATCCCCTAAGTTGAAAGCCGGTGAGGCAAAAACAAGCGGCCATTGTAACGGCCAGACGCCGACTTATCCACACGTAGGTGGGTCATGAACCGAGAACAATCAGGGTTTTATACGCAAAAAAGACGACCAATGGTCTGTGCATAAGCCCTGTGGATAACCACCTCTAAGCTCATTGCACAAGTGGGGGCGAAACTCGGTGGATAACCTGCCTGTGGATAACAGCGCTTTCCACACACAGGTTATCCGACCGCGCAGCACAGCCTGAACACCGTTTTCCACTGTAGTTGTCATTCGCTGTACATGCGATGAAACAAGGGCTCTAGGCACTTATCCACAGATACCCGCGCCCTAAGCTTTTATAAGCTTTACAGAAAAGCTTTAAATACTTTCCTTTCTTATTTTTATATTTGCCTGAGGATCCTGACCAGGCAAAACCTCCGGAGATCTATTTATAAGGAAACGTTGGTTGGAAATTGACCTAGAGGCTTGCTTTCTCTAGAATCCCCGGTCTCTTAAAACGGGGGCCATTCCGGCCCGTTGTGGACGAACCAGGTAACACGACAATGAAACGTACTTTCCAACCAAGCACTATCAAACGCGCTCGTACCCACGGTTTCCGTGCTCGCATGGCTACCAAGAACGGTCGTGCCGTCCTGTCGCGTCGTCGCGCCAAAGGTCGTGCGCGTCTGGCAGTTTGATAATCCGGCACTGGAGGTGAGTCAGGACTTCAGTCGGGAAAAGCGTCTGCTTACCCCCCGGCATTTCAAGGCGGTCTTTGACTCCCCTACCGGCAAGGTTCCGGGGAAAAATCTCCTGCTCCTTGCGCGCAAAAACGATCTTGATCACCCCCGTCTCGGGCTGGTTATCGGGAAAAAGAGCGTAAAGCTCTCCGTCGAGCGCAATCGCCTCAAACGTCTGATGCGCGAATCGTTTCGCCTGAACCAGGATTCACTGGCAGGCTGGGACATCGTTATCGTCGCGCGCAAAGGTTTGGGTGACGTAGAAAACCCCGAATTGATTCAGCATTTCGGCAAACTCTGGAAGCGTCTGGCACGCAACACGCCAGTACCAGCAGTCAAAACCGAAACTGTAGGGGTAGACAGTCCCGATGCGTAAACTGGCACTCGTTCCGATCCAGTTTTATCGCTACGCCATTAGTCCCCTGATGGCCAGTCACTGTCGTTTCTACCCCAGTTGTTCCTGCTACGCGTTAGAAGCCATTGAAAATCATGGCCTTCTTCGCGGTGGCTGGCTGACCTTTCGTCGTTTAGGTCGCTGTCATCCGTGGAATCCCGGTGGTTATGACCCGGTTCCATCTATCCCTACCTCCCGTTCTTCTTCGATGGCCGAGTAATCATGGATATCAAACGCACGATCCTGATCGTCGCCCTGGCAATCGTGTCCTACGTTATGGTTCTTAAATGGAACCAGGACTATGGCCAGGCTGCCTTGCCGACTCAGAATGTTGCTTCCAGTACGACCGCACCGGGCCTCCCGGATACGGCCACTGGCAATAAAGCGTCCGTCAGTGACGACATTCCGCACGCCGCAAACGATACCAGCGCACCTGCCGAAACTCCGGTAGCGGCGAGCACCGACCTCATCCAGATCAAAACGGATGTGCTCGATCTGGCCATCGATCCACAGGGTGGTGATGTTGCCCAACTGAAATTGCCGCTGTATCCACGTCGTCAGGACCATCCGGAGATTCCGTTCCAGCTGTTCGACAACGGCAACGAACGGACTTATCTGGCGCAAAGTGGCCTGATTGGCAGCAACGGCCCGGATGCAAGTCCTGCCGGTCGTCCGATTTACTCGGCAGAGAAGAAGGTTTATCAGCTGGCTGACGGTCAGGACCAATTGGTCGTGGACCTGAAGTTCAGCAAGGACGGCGTCAACTACATCAAGCGTTTCACTCTGAAACGCGGCCTGTACGACGTAACCGTGTCCTACCTGATCGACAACCAGAGCGCACAGCCTTGGTCCGGTGCAATGTTCGCGCAATTGAAGCGTGACGCCAGCTCCGATCCGTCTTCCAGCACCGCCACCGGTACCGCGACTTACCTGGGCGCCGCCCTGTGGACAAGTTCGGAGCCGTACAAGAAAGTGTCCATGAAGGACATGGACAAGGCGCAGCTGAAAGAAACCGTTACCGGCGGTTGGGTTGCCTGGTTGCAACACTACTTCGTGACCGCGTGGATTCCGGCGAAGGGCGAAAACAACGTCGTCCAGACCCGTAAAGACAGCAAAGGCAACTACATCATCGGTTACACCGGTCCTTCGTTGACCGTTGCTCCGGGTGCCAAGGCTGAAACCAGCGCTACTCTGTACGCCGGTCCGAAAAGCCAGGCTGTGCTCAAAGAGTTGTCCCCAGGTCTGGAACTGACTGTCGACTACGGCATCCTGTGGTTCATCGCTCAACCGATCTTCTGGTTGCTGCAACACATCCACGCCATTGTGGGTAACTGGGGCTGGTCGATTATCTTCCTGACCATGCTGATCAAGGGGATCTTCTTCCCGTTGTCGGCCGCCAGCTACAAATCCATGGCGCGCATGCGTGCAGTGGCTCCGAAACTGGCTGCGCTGAAAGAGCAACATGGCGATGACCGGCAGAAAATGTCGCAAGCCATGATGGAGCTGTACAAGAAAGAGAAGATCAATCCGCTGGGTGGTTGCTTGCCAATCCTCGTGCAGATGCCGGTATTCCTTTCGTTGTACTGGGTTCTGCTGGAAAGCGTTGAAATGCGCCAAGCGCCGTTCATGCTGTGGATTACCGACCTGTCGATCAAGGATCCGTTCTTCATCCTGCCGATCATCATGGGTGCAACCATGTTCATCCAGCAGCAGTTGAACCCGACTCCACCGGATCCGATGCAGGCCAAGGTGATGAAGCTGATGCCAATCATCTTCACCTTCTTCTTCCTGTGGTTCCCGGCTGGTCTGGTGCTGTACTGGGTAGTGAACAACTGCCTGTCGATCGCCCAACAGTGGTACATCACTCGTAAGATCGAAGCAGCTGCCAAAGCGACTGCCTGACTTACACTGTGGGTAACCACTCAAAACGCCCCCTAGTGGGGCGTTTTGCTATCTGTCACTTTTGTCTGGATACCGGTTTATGAGCGCTCCTCGTGAAACCATTGCCGCCGTCGCCACTGCCCAGGGTCGTGGCGGTGTCGGCATCGTGCGTATTTCCGGGCCTTTGGCCAGCATTGCGGCCAAGGCCTTCAGCGGTCGTGAACTTAAACCGCGGTTCGCTCATTACGGACCGTTCCTGGGTGAAAACGACGAGGTGCTCGATCAGGGCATCGCGCTGTATTTTCCCGGACCGAACTCGTTCACCGGCGAAGATGTACTGGAATTACAGGGGCACGGTGGTCCGGTCGTCCTGGATATGCTGCTGCAGCGCTGTCTTGAACTGGGTTGCCGCCTGGCCCGGCCGGGTGAATTCAGTGAGCGGGCATTTTTGAACGACAAGCTCGACCTGGCCCAGGCCGAAGCCATCGCCGACCTGATCGAAGCCAGTTCTGCACAAGCAGCTCGCAACGCATTGCGCTCCTTGCAAGGCGCCTTTTCGGCGCGTGTACATAACCTCACGGAACAACTGATCGGCCTGCGGATTTATGTCGAAGCGGCGATCGACTTTCCGGAGGAAGAAATCGACTTCCTGGCCGATGGCCACGTATTGAGCATGCTCGACAAAGTTCGCGACGAGTTATCCACCGTCATGCGCGAAGCCGGGCAGGGTGCCTTGCTGCGCGATGGCATGACGGTGGTCATCGCCGGTCGTCCGAATGCTGGAAAATCCAGCCTGCTCAATGCACTGGCCGGTCGCGAAGCGGCCATCGTCACCGAGATCGCCGGCACCACGCGGGACGTCCTGCGCGAACATATCCACATCGATGGCATGCCCCTGCATGTGGTGGATACCGCCGGGCTGCGCGATACCGATGACCATGTGGAAAAGATTGGTGTGGAGCGGGCGTTGAAAGCCATTGGCGAGGCCGATCGGGTCCTGCTGGTGGTCGATGCGACCGCGCCGGAAGCCCTCGATCCTTTTGCGTTATGGCCTGAGTTCCTCGAAACCCGCCCTGATCCGGCGAAAGTCACGCTGATCCGTAACAAGGCCGACCTCACCGGTGAAGCCATGGCCCTGGAAGTCAGCGATGACGGGCACGTCACCATCAGCCTCAGCGCCAAGTCTGCAGGGGTTGGCCTTGAGCTGCTGCGCGACCACTTGAAGGCATGCATGGGCTATGAACAAACCTCGGAAAGCAGCTTCAGTGCGCGCAGGCGCCACCTGGAAGCATTGCGTCATGCGAGTGCGTCCCTTGAGCATGGCCGCGCGCAGCTGACCCTGGCGGGTGCCGGTGAGTTGCTGGCCGAGGATTTGCGCCAAGCTCAGCAGTCCCTGGGCGAAATCACCGGTGCGTTCAGCTCCGATGACCTGTTGGGTCGAATCTTCTCCAGCTTCTGCATCGGTAAGTAGGAGCAAGCTTGCTCGCGATGGACGTTAACGATGACGCGTGTATTGCTGGTTAAACGTGTCGCCCTTAGCTCCATCGCGAGCGAGCTCGCTCCTACAAGGGTCTGCTTTTAAGCCTGTCTGTTTCTTCCTTTCTCTTGATTTCGTCCAGTGCCGAGCAGATTTCCCCCTGCTTGAGCGGATTTTCTGTGCCCAGGATCTGACTGATCCACGTTTTCCTGTGGATTAAGCCCTGTGAATAACCGCAGCTAAGGCCAGTTGATAACAGGGCCTCAAAACTGAAGATAACCACCCCTGTGGATAAGCACCCCATTCATCCACAGGCTTAAACCGGTTATCCAAGGGCCTCATAGGCACATGACCACAGGGTTTTGAATCTCTGTACACATTGAATTTAAAGGCCTGTAACAATCTATCCACAGAAAGGCATGTCAGTAGAAATAAACATAAAAACAAAGATTTAATAAATTTCTCTCTTTTTAATTTCTATAACCGCCACTTCTCCACAGCTGGTTAAATTTTGTGCAAAGGGTTCTTTAGGAAGGGCGAAGTCCCTATACTTGTCGACCAGGTCCAAAAACCTGAGCTCAAACTATTCCTGAATTACCTACTTAAGCAGGCACGAGGTGCGTGGTGGATTTCCCTTCCCGTTTTGAAGTGATCGTCATCGGCGGCGGTCATGCCGGTACCGAGGCAGCACTGGCCTCAGCACGTATGGGAGTCAAGACCCTGTTGCTGACGCATAACGTGGAAACCCTCGGTGCCATGAGTTGCAACCCGGCCATTGGCGGGATCGGCAAAAGTCATCTGGTCAAGGAAATCGACGCCCTGGGCGGCGCGATGGCCATTGCTACCGATAAAGGCGGCATCCAGTTTCGCGTGTTGAACAGCCGCAAAGGCCCAGCCGTACGGGCGACTCGTGCGCAAGCCGACCGGGTTCTATACAAGGCCGCTGTCCGCGAAATCCTGGAAAACCAGCCGAACCTGTGGATATTTCAACAGGCTGCAGACGACCTGATCGTCGAGCAGGAACAAGTGCGCGGTGTTGTCACCCAAATGGGCCTGCGTTTCCTGGCCGATTCCGTGGTGTTGACCACCGGTACCTTCCTCGGTGGACTTATCCACATCGGTTTGCAGAATTTTTCCGGCGGACGCGCCGGTGATCCGCCGTCGATCGCCCTGGCTCAACGCCTTCGTGAATTGCCGCTGCGGGTCGGTCGCCTGAAAACCGGAACGCCGCCGCGTATCGACGCCCGGTCTGTGGATTTCTCGGTGATGACCGAGCAGGCCGGCGATACGCCGATTCCAGTGATGTCGTTCATGGGCTCCAAGGAGCAGCACCCACAACAGGTCAGCTGCTGGATCACCCACACCAACGCGCGCACTCACGAAATCATTGCCGCGAACCTCGACCGTTCGCCGATGTATTCGGCTGCGGGTGAAATCGAAGGCATCGGCCCGCGTTACTGCCCGTCGATCGAAGACAAGATCCATCGCTTTGCCGACAAGCAAAGCCACCAGGTTTTCATCGAACCGGAAGGCTTGACCACCAATGAGCTGTACCCGAACGGAATTTCCACTTCCTTGCCGTTCGACGTGCAATTGCAGATCGTGCAATCGATCCGCGGCATGGAAAACGCACACATCGTGCGCCCGGGCTACGCCATCGAATACGACTACTTCGACCCGCGTGACCTGAAGTACAGCCTGGAAACCAAAGTCATCGGCGGCCTGTTCTTTGCCGGGCAAATCAACGGCACCACCGGTTACGAAGAAGCCGGCGCCCAGGGTTTGCTTGCCGGAACCAACGCCGCGCTGCGTGCTCAAGGCAAAGATGCCTGGTGTCCGCGTCGCGACGAAGCCTACATCGGCGTTCTGGTCGACGACCTGATTACCCTCGGCACTCAGGAGCCGTACCGGATGTTCACATCCCGTGCCGAATACCGCCTGATCCTGCGCGAAGACAACGCCGATCTGCGCTTGACCGAAAAAGGTCGCGAATTGGGTCTGGTCGATGACGCGCGCTGGGCAGCGTTCTGCAAAAAACGCGAAAGCATCGAGCTGGAAGAGCAACGCCTGAAAAGTACCTGGGTACGTCCGGGCACCGAACAGGGCGATGCGATCGCGGAAAAATTCGGCACGCCGCTGACTCACGAATACAACCTGCTCAATCTGCTGAGCCGTCCGGAAATCGACTACGCTGGTCTGATCGCCGTCACCGGTGGTGGCGCGGAAGATCCACAGGTGGCCGAACAGGTCGAAATCAAGACCAAATACGCCGGCTACATCGATCGTCAACAGGATGAAATCGCGCGTCTGCGGGCCAGCGAAGACACCAAACTGCCTGTGGATATCGATTACACGAACATTTCCGGTCTCTCCAAAGAGATCCAGAGCAAGCTCGGCGCGACCCGTCCAGAGACATTGGGTCAGGCATCACGTATCCCGGGCGTGACACCGGCAGCCATTTCCCTGTTGATGATTCATTTGAAAAAACGCGGCGCGGGCCGTCAGTTGGAGCAAAGCGCTTGAGTTCGTTGGTCACCCCGCAACACGCAGAAGAGTTATCCACAGGTGCTCGCGAGCTCGGTGTGGCTTTGAGCGAAACCCAGCAGGCACAACTGCTGGGTTATCTGGCCCTGTTGATAAAATGGAACAAGGCCTACAACCTCACGGCCGTGCGCGATCCCGATGAAATGGTGTCGCGTCATTTGCTCGATAGCCTGAGCGTGATGTCGTTCGTCGAAAACGGTCGCTGGCTCGATGTTGGCAGCGGTGGCGGCATGCCGGGCATTCCCCTGGCCATCCTGTTTCCCGAGTCGCAAGTGACCTGCCTGGACAGCAACGGCAAGAAGACCCGCTTCCTGACCCAGGTCAAACTCGAGCTGAAACTGGACAACCTGCAAGTTATCCACAGTCGCGTCGAAGCGTTCCAGCCTGCACAGCCCTTCAACGGGATCATTTCCCGGGCCTTCAGCAGCATGGAGAACTTCAGCAACTGGACGCGCCACCTTGGTGACACCGATACGCGCTGGCTGGCAATGAAGGGCGTTCATCCCGCCGATGAGCTGGTAGCATTGCCGACAGACTTCCACCTCGATAGCGAACACGCCCTGGCCGTACCTGGTTGCCAAGGCCAACGCCATCTGCTGATACTGCGCCGCACGGCATGATTGGGAACACAAGCAAGAATGGCTAAGGTATTCGCAATAGCGAACCAAAAGGGTGGTGTGGGCAAGACCACCACCTGTATCAACCTCGCAGCATCCCTGGTCGCGACCAAGCGTCGGGTATTGCTGATCGATCTCGATCCACAGGGCAACGCCACCATGGGTAGCGGTGTGGACAAACACGGCCTGGAAAACTCGGTCTATGACCTGCTGATCGGGGAGTGCGACCTGGCCCAGGCCATGCATTTCTCCGAGCACGGCGGTTACCAGCTGTTGCCGGCCAACCGTGACCTGACCGCGGCCGAAGTGGTTCTGCTGGAAATGCAGATGAAGGAAAGCCGCCTGCGCAGTGCGCTGGCGCCGATCCGTGAAAACTACGACTACATCCTGATCGACTGCCCGCCATCGCTGTCGATGCTGACCTTGAACGCACTGGTTGCCGCCGACGGGGTGATTATCCCCATGCAGTGCGAGTACTTCGCACTCGAAGGCTTGAGCGACCTTGTGGATAACATCAAGCGCATCGCCGAGCTGCTCAATCCGAACCTCAAGGTCGAAGGCCTTTTGCGCACGATGTACGACCCGCGCCTGAGCCTGATGAACGACGTATCGGCCCAGCTCAAGGAACACTTCGGCGACCAGCTGTACGACACGGTCATTCCGCGCAACATTCGCCTGGCCGAAGCGCCGAGCTACGGCATGCCGGCGCTGGCGTACGACAAATCATCGCGCGGTGCCGTGGCCTATCTGGCCCTGGCGGGCGAGATGGTCCGTCGTCAACGCAAAAACTCACGCATCGCCGCTGCTCAGGCAACTTAAGGAATCCCCATGGCCGTCAAGAAACGAGGTCTCGGACGTGGACTGGATGCACTGCTGAGTGGTCCGAGTGTCAGCGCGCTGGAAGAACAGGCGGTGCAAGCCGATTCGCGCGAGCTGCAACACCTGCCGCTGGACCTGCTGCAGCGCGGCAAGTACCAGCCGCGTCGAGACATGGATCCCCAGGCGCTCGAAGAGCTGGCGCAATCGATCAAGGCCCAGGGCGTGATGCAGCCGATCGTGGTGCGGCCGATCGGTAGCGGCCGTTACGAAATCATTGCCGGTGAACGCCGCTGGCGCGCCAGCCAGCAAGCTGGCCAGGAAACCATTCCGGCGATGGTGCGCGATGTCCCGGATGAAACCGCGATCGCCATCGCGCTGATCGAGAACATCCAGCGCGAAGACCTCAATCCGATCGAAGAAGCGGTGGCCTTGCAGCGCCTGCAAACGGAATTCCAGCTCACACAGCAACAGGTCGCCGAAGCCGTGGGCAAGTCCCGGGTCACCGTGGCCAACCTGCTGCGCCTGATTTCCCTGCCGGAAGTCATCAAGACCATGCTTTCCCATGGCGACCTGGAAATGGGGCATGCTCGTGCATTGCTCGGTTTGCCGGAAAATCAACAGGTTGAAGGGGCGCGACATGTTGTCGCACGCGGACTGACCGTGCGCCAGACTGAAGCACTGGTTCGCCAGTGGTTGAGTGGCAAACCGGAGCCTGTGGAAACCCCAAAACCGGACCCGGATATTGCCCGCCTGGAACAGCGCCTGGCCGAGCGCCTAGGCTCTGCGGTGCAGATTCGCCATGGAAAGAAGGGTAAAGGGCAACTGGTCATTGGTTACAACTCCCTGGATGAACTTCAGGGTGTGCTCGCACACATTCGCTGAAACATTTCCTCATGTAGCGCGCAGTCGGAAATCACTACCTGACAGTTGAATAGGGGCTGAACCGCCCCTATACTCTGCGCGCATTTTGTCGGCACAAATTATGCCAAGTTATTGAATTCTGGCAGCCGACCATTGGAGAGCAAAAGTGATGGAAACCCGCACGCCAAACCGCTTGCCCTTCCATCGCCTGGCAGTTTTTCCGGTGCTAATGGCTCAATTTGTCGTTTTGCTGATCGCTGCTTTGGCGCTCTGGCAATGGCGGGGAGTCGTTGCCGGGTACTCGGGACTTTGCGGAGGCCTGATAGCCTTGCTGCCCAATGTTTATTTCGCTCACAGGGCATTTCGGTTTTCCGGCGCCCGAGCAGCCCAGTCCATCGTCCGGTCTTTTTATGCCGGCGAGGCAGGCAAACTGATTTTGACGGCAGTGCTGTTTGCACTGGTGTTTGCAGGTGTGAAGCCATTGGCACCGATTGCAGTATTCGGTGTCTTCGTGCTGACTCAGTCAGTCAGCTGGTTCGCTCCCCTGCTGATGAGAACAAGACTTTCGAGACCTTAGGGCGTTTGAGGCAACCATGGCAGAAACAACCGCTTCGGGCTATATCCAGCACCACTTGCAGAACCTGACCTTCGGTCAGCACCCTACCGGCGGCTGGGGCTTTGCCCACACCGCAGCAGAAGCCAAGGAAATGGGCTTCTGGGCTTTCCACGTCGATACTCTCGGCTGGTCGGTCGCATTGGGTCTGATCTTCGTTCTTCTTTTCCGCATGGCGGCGAAGAAAGCGACTTCCGGTCAACCAGGTGCTTTGCAGAACTTCGTTGAAGTATTGGTCGAATTCGTCGATGGCAGCGTGAAAGACAGCTTCCATGGCCGTAGCCCGGTGATTGCACCGCTGGCACTGACCATCTTCGTCTGGGTGTTCCTGATGAACGCCGTCGACCTGGTACCGGTCGACTGGATTCCTCAGCTGGCCATCCTGATCTCCGGCGACCAGCACATCCCGTTCCGCGCCGTGTCGACTACCGACCCGAACGCGACCCTGGGCATGGCGTTCTCGGTTTTCGCACTGATCATTTTCTACAGCATCAAGGTCAAGGGCCTCGGCGGCTTCATCGGCGAGCTGACCCTGCACCCGTTCGGCAGCAAGAACATCTTCGTTCAGGCCCTGCTGATCCCGGTGAACTTCCTGCTGGAATTCGTGACCCTGATCGCCAAGCCGATCTCCCTGGCTCTGCGTCTGTTCGGCAACATGTATGCCGGCGAGCTGGTCTTCATCCTGATTGCTGTGATGTTCGGCAGCGGTCTGCTCTGGCTTAGTGGCCTGGGCGTTGTTCTGCAGTGGGCGTGGGCTGTGTTCCACATCCTGATCATCACCCTGCAGGCGTTCATCTTCATGATGCTGACCATCGTCTACCTGTCGATGGCGCACGAAGAAAACCATTAAGACCAGTCTCGACTAGTCTGATGTCCCTCCCGGTCAAACGGGAGGGTGCTCCTCACGGGGCATCTGAAACGATTTGTTTTACCGCTTTAAATTAAAAAAACCTAAACCATACGACGTAAAAGTCGGGAGGAAAGATGGAAACTGTAGTTGGTCTAACCGCTATCGCTGTTGCACTGTTGATCGGCCTGGGCGCACTGGGTACCGCAATTGGTTTCGGCCTGTTGGGCGGCAAGTTCCTGGAAGGCGCAGCGCGTCAGCCAGAAATGGTTCCAATGCTGCAAGTCAAAATGTTCATCGTTGCCGGTCTGCTCGACGCCGTAACCATGATCGGTGTTGGTATCGCTCTGTTCTTCACCTTTGCGAACCCGTTCGTTGGTCAGATCGCTGGCTGATTACTCGGATATTCCGGGTAATTTGGTGTGATGGACAACGTAACTGCGAGGTGTTGGCGTGAACATTAATGCGACCCTGATTGGCCAGTCCGTTGCGTTCCTGATTTTTGTACTGTTCTGCATGAAGTTCGTATGGCCTCCGGTCATCGCGGCTCTGCACGAACGTCAAAAGAAGATCGCTGATGGTCTGGACGCTGCCAGCCGTGCAGCTCGCGACCTGGAGTTGGCCCAAGAGAAAGCGGGTCAGCAACTGCGCGAAGCGAAAGCTCAGGCAGCTGAAATCATCGAGCAAGCCAAGAAACGCGGTAACCAGATCGTTGAAGAGGCTGTTGAAAAAGCCCGTATCGACGCTGACCGTGTGAAGGTTCAGGCTCAGGCCGAGATCGAACAGGAACTGAACAGTGTCAAAGACGCGCTGCGTGCCCAAGTGGGTACTCTGGCCGTTGATGGTGCTTCGAAGATCCTGGGCAAAGCAATCGATCAAAACGCGCACGCAGAGCTGGTTAACCAACTGGCTGCTGAAATCTAAGCGAGGGCGATCATGGCAGAACTGACCACGTTGGCCCGACCTTACGCTAAGGCGGCCTTCGAGCACGCTCAGGCCCACCAGCAACTGGCCAATTGGTCAGCCATGCTCGGCCTGGCAGCAGCGGTGTCGCAAGACGACACCATGCTGCGCGTGCTCAAGGCCCCGCGACTGACGAGCGCAGAAAAGGCCGCCACGTTCATTGACGTGTGCGGCGACAAGTTCGATGCCAAGGCACAGAATTTCATCAATGTCGTTGCCGAAAACGACCGTCTCCCGCTGTTGCCGGAGATCTCCGCTCTGTTCGACCTGTACAAGGCCGAGCAAGAGAAGTCGGTAGACGTTGAAGTGACCAGTGCTTTTGCATTGAACCAAGAACAGCAAGACAAACTCGCCAAGGTTCTCAGTGCACGACTCAACCGGGAAGTGCGCCTGCAAGTTGCGGAGGATGCTGCCCTGATAGGTGGTGTCGTAATCCGCGCCGGCGACCTGGTTATCGATGGCTCGATTCGCGGCAAAATCGCGAAACTTGCCGAAGCATTGAAATCTTGAGTTTGAAGGGGCAGCAGAGCAATGCAGCAACTCAATCCTTCCGAAATAAGTGAAATTATCAAGGGCCGCATCGACAAGCTCGATGTGACCTCCCAAGCCCGTAACGAAGGCACTGTCGTCAGCGTATCTGACGGTATCGTGCGGATTCACGGTCTGGCCGACGTAATGTACGGCGAGATGATCGAGTTTCCGGGCGGCGTCTTCGGTATGGCTCTCAACCTGGAGCAAGACTCCGTAGGTGCCGTAGTACTGGGCGCTTACCAGTCTCTGGCTGAAGGCATGAGCGCCAAGTGCACCGGCCGCATCCTCGAAGTTCCGGTTGGTAAGGAACTGCTGGGTCGCGTAGTCGACGCACTGGGTAACCCTGTTGACGGCAAAGGTCCACTGGGCAACACCGAGACCGACGCGGTCGAGAAAGTTGCTCCAGGCGTGATCTGGCGTAAGTCGGTAGACCAGCCTGTACAGACTGGCTACAAGGCTGTCGATGCCATGATCCCTGTCGGCCGTGGCCAGCGTGAGCTGATCATCGGTGACCGTCAGATCGGTAAAACCGCTCTGGCGATCGACGCGATCATCAACCAGAAAGACAGCGGCATTTTCTGCGTCTACGTAGCCATCGGTCAGAAACAATCGACCATCGCCAACGTGGTTCGCAAGCTGGAAGAAAACGGCGCCCTGGCCAACACGATCATCGTGGCTGCCAGTGCTTCGGAATCTCCTGCACTGCAATTCCTGGCACCGTACTCCGGTTGCACCATGGGCGAATACTTCCGCGACCGCGGTGAAGACGCGCTGATCGTTTATGACGATCTGTCCAAGCAAGCAGTGGCTTACCGCCAGATTTCCCTGCTGCTGCGCCGTCCACCAGGCCGTGAAGCTTACCCAGGCGACGTGTTCTATCTCCACTCCCGTCTGCTGGAGCGCGCATCCCGCGTTTCGGAAGAGTACGTAGAGAAGTTCACCAACGGCGCAGTGACCGGCAAAACCGGTTCCCTGACCGCACTGCCGATCATCGAAACCCAGGCTGGCGACGTTTCCGCGTTCGTTCCGACCAACGTGATTTCCATCACCGACGGTCAGATCTTCCTGGAATCGGCCATGTTCAACTCGGGCATCCGTCCTGCAGTGAACGCCGGTGTTTCGGTATCCCGTGTGGGTGGTGCCGCTCAGACCAAGATCATCAAGAAGCTGTCCGGTGGTATCCGTACCGCTCTGGCTCAGTACCGTGAACTGGCGGCATTCGCCCAGTTCGCTTCTGACCTGGACGAAGCGACCCGTAAGCAACTTGAGCATGGTCAGCGCGTTACCGAGCTGATGAAGCAGAAGCAATACGCCCCAATGTCGATCGCTGACATGGCGTTGTCGCTGTATGCCGCTGAGCGTGGGTTCCTGACTGACGTCGAAATCACCAAGGTCGGCAGCTTTGAACAAGCGCTGATTGCTTACTTCAACCGCGATCACGCCGATTTGATGGCGAAGATCAACGTTAAAGGTGACTTCAATGACGAAATCGACGCTGGCATGAAAGCCGGTATCGAGAAGTTCAAGGCCACCCAAACCTGGTAAGCCGCAGCGGGAGCCGCAAGGCTCCCGCTTGCTAACCTGATAGGTGTTACATGGCAGGCGCAAAAGAGATTCGCAGTAAGATTGCGAGCATCAAAAGCACGCAAAAAATTACCAGCGCCATGGAAAAAGTGGCGGTCAGCAAAATGCGCAAGGCACAAATGCGCATGGCAGCTAGCCGTCCTTATGCGGAGCGCATCCGCCAGGTTATTGGGCATCTGGCCAACGCCAACCCGGAATACCGCCACCCATTCATGATCGACCGCGAAATCAAGCGCGTTGGTTATGTCGTAGTGAGCAGTGACCGTGGTCTGTGCGGTGGCTTGAACACCAACCTGTTCAAGGCCCTGGTCAAGGACATGGCGGTAAACCGCGAGAAAGGCGTCGAGATTGATCTGTGTGTAGTGGGTAGCAAGGGTGCGGCCTTTTTCCGCAACTTCGGCGGCAACGTCGTAGCAGCTATCAGCCACCTGGGTGAAGAGCCGTCGATCAACGACTTGATCGGTAGCGTCAAAGTGATGCTGGATGCTTACCTGGACGGCCGTATTGACCGCCTGTCCGTGGTGTCCAACAAGTTCATCAACACCATGACGCAACAGCCTACCGTGGAGCAATTGATTCCACTGGTGGCAACCCCGGATCAGGACCTCAAGCACCACTGGGACTATCTCTACGAACCGGATGCCAAAGAGCTGCTTGACGGCTTGATGGTCCGCTACGTTGAGTCGCAGGTCTACCAGGCGGTGGTCGAGAACAACGCGGCTGAACAAGCTGCGCGGATGATCGCGATGAAGAACGCTACCGACAACGCCGGTGATTTGATCAGCGATTTGCAGCTGGTCTACAACAAGGCGCGTCAGGCTGCGATCACCCAAGAGATCTCGGAAATCGTCGGCGGCGCTGCCGCGGTTTAACGGTTCAAATATTCAGAGGATCCAGCTATGAGTAGCGGACGTATCGTTCAAATCATCGGCGCCGTTATCGACGTGGAATTTCCACGCGACAGCGTACCGAGCATCTACAACGCGCTGAAAGTAGTGAGCGCGGCCGAAACCACCCTGGAAGTTCAGCAGCAGCTGGGCGACGGCGTGGTTCGCACCATTGCGATGGGTTCCACCGAGGGCTTGAAGCGCGGTCTGGAAGTTACCGATTCTGGCGCAGCCATCTCCGTACCAGTCGGTAAAGCGACCCTGGGCCGGATCATGGACGTACTGGGCAACCCGATCGACGAAGCTGGCCCAATCGCCACCGACGAGCGTTGGGGCATCCACCGTGCAGCGCCTTCGTTCGCTGAACAAGCGGGCGGCAACGACCTGCTGGAAACCGGCATCAAGGTTATCGACCTGGTTTGCCCGTTCGCCAAGGGTGGTAAAGTTGGTCTGTTCGGTGGTGCCGGTGTAGGCAAAACCGTAAACATGATGGAACTGATCCGTAACATCGCCATCGAGCACAGCGGTTATTCCGTGTTCGCCGGTGTGGGTGAGCGTACTCGTGAGGGTAACGACTTCTACCACGAGATGAAGGATTCCAACGTTCTGGACAAAGTGGCACTGGTTTACGGTCAGATGAACGAGCCGCCGGGAAACCGTCTGCGCGTAGCACTGACTGGCCTGACCATGGCCGAGAAGTTCCGTGACGAAGGTAACGACGTTCTGCTGTTCGTCGACAACATCTATCGTTACACCCTGGCCGGTACTGAAGTATCCGCACTGCTGGGCCGTATGCCTTCGGCAGTAGGTTACCAGCCGACCCTGGCTGAAGAGATGGGCGTTCTGCAAGAACGTATCACTTCGACCAAGGAAGGTTCGATCACCTCGATCCAAGCGGTATACGTACCTGCGGACGACTTGACCGACCCGTCGCCAGCGACCACCTTCGCCCACTTGGACGCCACCGTCGTTCTGTCCCGTGACATCGCTTCCCTGGGTATCTACCCAGCGGTAGACCCACTGGACTCGACTTCGCGCCAGCTGGACCCGAACGTAATCGGCCAGGATCACTACGACACCGCTCGCGGCGTCCAGTACGTTCTGCAGCGTTACAAAGAACTGAAGGACATCATTGCGATCCTGGGTATGGACGAGCTGTCGGAAGCCGACAAGCAGTTGGTAAACCGTGCTCGTAAGATCCAGCGTTTCTTGTCGCAGCCGTTCTTCGTGGCTGAAGTCTTCACCGGTGCATCGGGTAAATACGTTTCCCTGAAAGACACCATTGCTGGCTTCAAAGGCATCCTCAACGGTGACTACGACCACCTGCCAGAACAAGCGTTCTACATGGTTGGCGGCATCGAAGAAGCGATCGAGAAAGCCAAGAAACTGTAATCCCGGCGCCCGGAAACGGGCGCTAATTTAGGTTGAGGCAATCAGATGGCTATGACAGTCCATTGCGATATCGTCAGCGCGGAAGGGGAAATCTTTTCCGGTCTGGTCGAGATGGTGATTGCGCACGGTGCACTGGGTGATCTTGGTATCGCTCTGGGTCACGCGCCGCTGATCACTAATCTCAAGCCAGGTCCGATCCGCCTGGTCAAGCAGGGCGGGGAAGAGGAGGTGTATTACATCTCCGGTGGTTTCCTCGAGGTTCAGCCGAACATGGTCAAGGTTCTTGCCGACACCGTGCAACGTGCTGCCGACCTGGATGAAGCCTCTGCTCAGGAAGCCGTCAAGGCTGCCGAGAAGGCCTTGCATGAACGTGGCGCGGAATTCGATTACGGCTCCGCTGCCGCACGCCTGGCCGAGGCCGCAGCTCAGCTGCGCACCGTCCAGCAGATCCGCAAGAAGTTCGGCCACTAAGGCTGCGCTTGTTGTGTGATTGATTAAAAAGGGTAGCCTCGGCTACCCTTTTTTCTTTCCGAAATTCATCACGTTGGTCGCAGCCGCTGACCACCCAGGATTGGTAGCCAGTCATGTCTCTTGAAATCGTTATCCTCGCTGCTGGCCAAGGCACCCGCATGCGTTCGGCCCTGCCGAAAGTCTTGCACCCGATTGCCGGCAATTCGATGCTTGGCCATGTTATCCACAGCGCCCGACAACTTGATCCACAGCGCATCCACGTGGTGATCGGCCATGGTGCCGATGTAGTCCGCGAGCGCCTGGCCGCTGACGATCTGAACTTCGTCCTCCAGGACAAACAATTGGGCACCGGCCATGCCGTGGCCCAGGCGGTTCCCTTCATCAAGGCCGACACCGTGCTGGTGCTTTACGGTGATGTGCCGTTGATTGAAATCGAAACCCTGCAGCGCTTGCTCAAGCTGGTAGTGCCAGGGCAGATGGGCCTGCTCACCGTCGAGCTGGATGACGCAACCGGTTACGGCCGAATCGTTCGCGACGCTGACGGCAAGGTCTGCGCCATCGTCGAGCACAAGGACGCCACTGAAGCTCAGCGCTCCATTAACGAAGGCAACACCGGCATTCTTGCGGTACCCGCCGATCGCTTGGCCGACTGGACCGGTCGTCTGTCGAACAACAACGCCCAGGGCGAGTATTACCTGACCGACGTCATCGAAATGGCGGTCAACGATGGTCTGGTGGTGGCCACCGAACAACCCCACGACGCCATGGAAGTGCAGGGCGCCAACGACCGCAAGCAGCTTTCCGATCTTGAGCGTCATTATCAGCTGCGCGCCGGCCGTCGCTTGATGGCTCAAGGCGTAACCCTGCGCGACCCGGCCCGATTTGATGTTCGCGGTGAAGTCAGCGTGGGTCGCGATGTGCTGATCGATATCAACGTGATCCTCGAAGGCAACGTCGTCATCGAAGATGACGTGGTGATCGGCCCGAACTGCGTGATCAAGGACAGCACCCTGCGTAAAGGCGTGGTGATCAAGGCCAACAGCCATATCGAAGGTGCGATTCTCGGTGAAGGCAGCGATGCCGGTCCGTTCGCGCGTTTGCGTCCAGGTACCGTGCTCGAAGCGCGGGCGCATGTGGGTAACTTTGTCGAACTGAAAAATGCTCATCTGGGCGAAGGTGCCAAGGCCGGCCACCTGACCTATCTGGGCGATGCCGAAGTGGGCGCGCGCACCAACATCGGCGCCGGCACCATCACCTGCAACTACGATGGCGCCAACAAGTGGAAAACCGTGCTGGGAGAAGACGTATTTATCGGTTCCAACAACTCTTTGGTTGCACCTGTGGATATCCTGGACGGTGCGACCACCGCGGCCGGCTCGACTATTACTTCAACTGTGGATAAAGCGCAGTTGGCGGTTGGCCGGGCTCGCCAGAAGAATATCGATGGCTGGAAGCGCCCGGTAAAGATCAAGAAGAGCTAAGTTATCCACACCTGAATGATAGGCAGCAGTTATTCACAGGCTGTCAATTATATTAATCGGCAAGTCTCGCTAGCTCAGGAGGCTTGCCGTTAATGTTTTTATCCACAGGTCTTTTTATTGTTAGCCGCTTGACGAAGTTTCCCTGATAGGGTTTGATTGCTTTCGTTATCTTTCGAATCGAAACTTACCAAATCATGTCGAAGCGCAACACGCCCCAGAGACGCCACAACATTCTTGCCTTGCTCAATGAGCAGGGTGAAGTCAGTGTGGATGAGCTTGCCAAGCGTTTCGAAACCTCTGAAGTTACGATTCGCAAGGATCTGGCGGCCCTTGAGAGCAACGGCCTGCTGCTGCGTCGTTATGGCGGTGCGATCACCCTGCCTCAGGAGTTGGTTGCCGACCTGAGTCAACCCATCTCCAGCTATAAACAGGCCATCGCCCGCGCAGCCGTCACTCGCATTCGCGAACATGCACGTATCATCATAGACAGTGGCAGCACGACTGCCTCGATGATTCCGCAATTGGGCCAGCAACCGGGCCTGGTGGTGATGACCAACTCCCTGCACGTCGCCAACGCCTTGAGCGAACTCGAGCATGAGCCGGTGCTGTTGATGACCGGCGGCACCTGGGACCCGCATTCTGAATCCTTTCAGGGACAGGTCGCCGAGCAGGTCCTACGCTCCTACGACTTCGATCAATTGTTCATCGGTGCCGATGGTATTGATCTGGTCCGCGGTACAACCACCTTCAACGAATTGCTGGGACTGAGCCGGGTCATGGCCGAAGTCGCCCGTGAAGTGGTCGTGATGGTGGAGGCCGACAAGATCGGTCGCAAGATTCCCAACCTGGAGCTGCCCTGGAGCAGCGTCCATACCCTTATTACCGATGATCGCCTGTCGCTCGAAGCGCGGGATCAGATTCAAGCCCGCGGTATCACTTTGATTTGCGCGGCTGTCAGTCAGGAGAAATAACATGTGTGGAATTGTCGGCGCAGTCGCAGAACGTAACATCACCGCCATCCTGGTCGAGGGCCTCAAGCGTCTGGAATACCGTGGGTATGACAGTGCGGGCGTGGCGGTGTACACCAACGATCAGAAGCTCGAGCGCGTGCGTCGCCCGGGCAAGGTCAGCGAGCTCGAGCAGGCACTGGCCGAAGAAGCGCTGGTCGGTCGCCTGGGCATTGCCCACACCCGCTGGGCCACTCACGGTGCACCGTGCGAACGCAACGCGCACCCGCACTTCTCCGGCGACCTGGCCGTGGTGCACAACGGCATCATCGAAAACCATGAAGCCCTGCGTGAACAACTGAAAGCCCTGGGTTACGTGTTCACCTCGGACACTGACACCGAAGTCATCGCTCACCTGCTGAACCATAAACTCAAGGATATCGCTGACCTGACCGAGGCCCTCAAGGCAACGGTGAAGGAGTTGCACGGTGCTTACGGCCTGGCGGTGATCAGCGCGCATCAACCTGATCGCCTGGTAGCGGCCCGCAGTGGCAGCCCTCTGGTGATCGGCCTGGGCCTGGGTGAGAATTTCCTGGCGTCCGACCAATTGGCGCTGCGTCAGGTGACTGACCGTTTCATGTACCTGGAAGAGGGCGACATCGCCGAAATTCGCCGCGACAGCGTGCAGATCTGGGATGTCAGCGGTACGGCTGTCGAGCGTGAGAGCGTGCAGTATCGCGACGGCGCCGAAGCAGCGGAAAAAGGCGAATTCCGCCATTTCATGCTCAAGGAAATCCACGAGCAACCTTCCGTGGTGCAGCGCACCCTGGAAGGTCGCTTGAGCCCGAACGGCGTGCTGGTCCAGGCTTTCGGCCCACAGGCCGCCGAGCTGTTCGCCAAAGTGCGCAATGTGCAGATCGTCGCCTGCGGCACCAGCTACCACGCCGGCATGGTTGCCCGTTACTGGCTGGAAGAACTGGCCGGCATCCCGTGCCAGGTCGAAGTCGCCAGCGAGTTCCGCTACCGCAAAGTCGTGGTGCAACCCGACACGCTGTTCGTGACCATCTCCCAGTCCGGCGAAACCGCCGACACCTTGGCGGCGCTGCGCAATGCCAAGGAGCTGGGTTTCCTCGCCAGCCTGGCCATCTGCAACGTCGGCATCAGCTCGCTGGTGCGTGAATCCGACCTGACCCTGCTGACCCAGGCCGGTCGCGAAATCGGCGTGGCGTCTACCAAAGCCTTCACCACGCAATTGGTCGGTCTGTTGTTGCTGACCCTGTCCCTGGGCCAGGTTCACGGCTCGTTGGCCAAAGGCGTTGAAGCAACGCTGGTCGAAGAGCTGCGTCGCTTGCCAACCCGTCTGGGTGAAGCCCTTGCGATGGACAGCACTGTGGAAAAAATCGCGGAGCTGTTCGCCGAGAAGAACCACACCCTGTTCCTGGGCCGTGGCGCACAATTCCCGGTCGCGATGGAAGGGGCGCTCAAGCTCAAGGAAATTTCCTACATCCACGCCGAAGCCTACCCTGCAGGCGAGTTGAAACACGGCCCGTTGGCGCTTGTGGATAACGACATGCCAGTGGTGACAGTGGCGCCGAACAACGAACTGCTGGAGAAACTGAAGTCCAACCTCCAGGAAGTTCGTGCGCGTGGCGGCGAACTTATCGTCTTCGCTGACGAGAAGGCCGGCATGACCAATGGTGAAGGCACGCACGTGGTGCAGATGCCACACATCCACGACATCCTGTCGCCGATCCTCTACACCATCCCGCTGCAGTTGCTGTCGTACTACGTGGCCGTGCTGAAAGGCACCGACGTCGACCAGCCGCGCAACCTGGCGAAATCGGTAACTGTGGAATAAGTTATCCACAGCTGATCGAACCTTAAAAATCGCAGCCATCTGGTTGCGATTTTTTTTATCTGAATTGAGGACTCGCCCATGGACCGCTTTCAGGAAATGCAGGTCTTCGCCGCCGTCGCCCAGGACCAGGGCTTCTCCGCAGCGGCCCGGCGTTTGGGCATGTCCGCCGCCAGTGTCACCCGGGCAGTGGCGGCGCTGGAGAAGCGTATCGGCACACAGCTGTTCACGCGCACTACGCGCACTGTGTATTTGACCGAGGCGGGTCAGCGTTATCTGGAGGACTGTCGGAGAATTCTTGCCGAGGTGCAGGAAGCCGAGGATTCGGCGGCGGGCAGTCACGCCCAGCCCCGTGGGCAACTGACGATCACGGCGCCGGTTTTGTTTGGTGAGTTGTTTGTCACACCGCTGATGGTGAGTTTTCTCACGAAGTTTCCTGACGTGACGATCAATGCGCTGCTGGTAGACCGGATAGTGAGTGTGGTGGAGGAGGGCGTCGATGTGGCCATCCGCATTGGTGAGTTGCCTGACAGCAACCAGCATGCGATTCGAGTGGGCGAAGTGCGGCGGGTGATCTGTGCATCGCCGCAACTTCTAGCCACCTATGGTCGGCCAAAACATCCGCAAGAGCTGGCTCAGGCGCCGATTATTGCGACTTCCGCCATTGGCCAGTTAAAACACTGGCCGTTCCTCGAGCGGGGTGAGCCATTGAGTGTCCGAGCAGAACCGCGCCTGACAGTGACGGCGAATCAGGCGGCCATTAATGCCGCTGCGCTCGGGCTGGGCTTCACCAGGGTACTGTCCTATCAGTCGGCAAGTAAAGTGGCGGCCGGGGAGCTTGAGATCGTTCTGGCGGAGTTCGAAATGCCGCCATTGCCCATCCACGTCCTCTATCAAGGCGGGCGCAAGGCTGCGGCGCGAGTTCGCAGTTTTGTCGACTTTACGGTGAAAACACTTCGAGAGCATCCGGCACTGCAGGAGTGATGGTTGTTTCACTGGGTGAAATAATGGATTGCGTTTGCTGGTTATTCTGTTGTTTTGTTGGCTGATAGAAGATGACCGCCATCGGTGCTGATCTCTCCTGACAGCGCCACTGACCCGCGGAGTCGACCATGCAAGCCATCAAGCTCTACAACTTCCCACGTTCCGGCCACGCTCATCGTGTGGAACTGATGCTGTCGCTGCTGCAACTGCCGACTGAGCTGATCTTCGTCGACCTGGCCAAGGGCGAGCACAAAAAACCGGAGTACCTGGCGCTCAACGCCTTTGGACAGGTTCCGGTGCTGGACGATCAGGGTGTGGTGCTGGCGGACTCCAATGCCATCCTGGTCTACCTGGCGCAAAAATACGGTAACGGTCGCTGGCTGCCAGCCGATCCGGTCGGTGCCGCCAAAGTGCAGCGCTGGTTGTCGGTCGCTGCCGGGCCCATTGCTTTTGGCCCCGCCCGGGCTCGACTGATCACGGTGTTTGGGGCGCCGTACAACCCCGATGAAGTGATTCCATACGCCCACAGCGTGCTCAAGGTGATCGATCACGAACTGGCCAACACGCCTTTCCTGACCGGCAGCGAGCCGACCATCGCCGACGTGGCTGCCTACAGCTACATCGCCCATGCACCGGAGGGCAATGTGTCGCTGGACGACTACGCCAACATCCGCGCCTGGCTGGCACGGGTCGAAGCCTTGCCCGGTTTTGTCGGCATGCCACGCACTGTCGCCGGCCTGCAAAAAACTGCCTGATATTTTTCGCCCGACCTTGTCGGGCCTTCACGCTGTGCCGATGGCGCAGGGGAGACGCCGCAATGGACCATTCACCTTGGCATGCTGGCGAAAAAGAGTTGCAGGCGCATATCGGCGTCAGCGAGCGAATGGACGTACTGGGTCGCAGGGTGATTCGCGATCATATGCCGGATCAACATCGTACCTTCTATCAGCAGCTTCCGTTCATGTTGTACGGCGCGGTGAATGCTGAGGGGTATCCTTGGGCCAGCGTGCTCGAAGGTGAACCGGGTTTCGCTCGTTCACCTGAACCGGGATTGTTGCAGTTCAGCGCCTTGCCGGCTGCCGATGATCCTGCGCAGTTGAGCGCCGGTGCAGCGATTGGTCTGCTGGGCATTGAGTTGCATACCCGCCGGCGCAATCGCATCAATGGCCATATCAGTGCGATGACCGCGAGCGGATTTGCGGTGACGGTGGATCAGTCCTATGGCAACTGCCCGCAGTACATTCAATTGAGGCAATTTCGTTCGGTCCCCCTGGAGGATCCTGCAACACGTCCGGCCCAGCTCTTCAATGAACTGGATGATGCTGCCAAGGCCATGATCGCCGAGGCGGACACCTTCTTTGTCGCCAGTTATGTGGATGTCGATGGCGTGCGTTCGGTGGATGTTTCCCACCGTGGCGGCCAGTCGGGTTTCGTCCAGGTGGAAGGCAATCGCCTGACCATCCCCGACTTCGCCGGTAACCTTTTTTTCAATACTTTGGGCAACCTGCTGGTCAATCCCAAGGCCGGTTTGTTGTTCATTGATTTTAATTCCGGTGAGCTGTTGCACCTCAGCGGGCGCACCGAAATCATTCTTGAAGGCCCACAGGTTGAAGCGTTTCAGGGTGCCGAACGTTTGTGGATGTTCCACGTGGAACAGGTTGTTCGTCGTCCCGCCGCCCTTGCTTTGCGTTGGCGCTTTGACGGTGTTTCACCCACCAGCCTGCTGACGGGAACCTGGGCCCAAGCCGCGGCACGCCTGCAAGCCAAGGCTCTGGGTGATCAATGGCGACCGCTGCGGGTGGTGCGGATCGAGGCGGAAAGCCAGCACATCCGCTCGATCTACATGGAGCCAGCCGACGGCGCCGGATTGCCGTTGTTCCACGCCGGGCAGCATTTACCGTTGCGCTTCAACATCGATGGCGAAACGCATATCCGCACCTACAGCCTGTCGAGTGCACCTTCGGATGACTTTTTCCGTATCAGTGTGAAGCGTGACGGTCGGGTGTCTTCGCACCTGCATGAACAGGTTAGCGTCGGTGACGTTTTGGAGGCCCGGGCGCCCCAGGGGCATTTCACCGTTGAACCCCATGAACGTCGGCCGTTGGTGTTGTTGGCTGCGGGCGTGGGAATTACGCCGCTGCTGTCGATGTTGCGTGAGGTGGTCTACCAAGGCTTGCGCACCCGCCGTATCCGCCCGACCTGGTTCTTCCAGAGTTCGCGCACGCTGGCCGATCAACCGTTTCGTCCAGAGGTGAACCGCTTGCTCGAGGATGCCGGCGACGCGGTCAGGGTAGTGCGCCTGCTCAGTCAACCGGAGCCGGAGGCTCGGGAGGGCGAAGATTTCGATTTGACGGGACGTATCGATGTTCCACGGCTCTCGGAATTGCTTGAGGTCGAGGACTACGATCAGCTGGATTTTGTCCTCTGCGGCCCCGGCAGTTTTACCCAGGCGATGTATGACGCCCTGCGCGAACTGGATATTCGCGACGCCAGAATTCATGCCGAAACCTTCGGTCCCTCAACGTTACGCCGTCGGCCCGACCCTGATGCCGTAGTCATCGAACAACCGCCAGCGGCCACCACCTCGGTGCCAGTGGTGTTCCAGCGCTCGGCCAAGGAGGCTCGCTGGCAACCGGACGGTGGCAGTCTGCTGGAGCTGGCGGAAAGCCGCGGATTGCATCCGGAATTCAGTTGCCGTGGCGGCTCTTGCGGGACCTGCAAGACCCGGTTGATCAGTGGCCAGGTCAACTATCCACAGCCCCCAGCGGAGGTCCCGGATGAAGGTGAGGTGCTGATCTGTTGCGCAGTGCCGGCTCAGGGCACGCAGCCTTTGGTCCTGGACCTCTGAGGGATCATCACGGAAACCATTGCCTGCAGATCGATGGCTGAGTAGGGTAGGGGCAGAACGAAAAAGGGCCGAGAAGGCCCTTTGTGCATTTCAGGGACAGGCGTTTTCTAATGGTTTTCCTCACTCGCGTGATCGTCGCACTGATGACGCTGGCGCTGCTCGGTGGTTGCGAACAGCAGGACGCACCGCCACTCGATCAACAACTCTATGTCTGGCAACGACAATGGACCCCCGCGCACGAAGCGGCGTTGCAGGACAGTCGCGCCGATTTTTCCACCTTGCGAGTGCTGGCATTACAGGCATTCCCTCAGGCAGGCTGGAGTCGGGCGCGGATCGATCCGGCACTGCTCAAGCGTGATGGCCGGTCGTTGATTGCAGTAATTCGCCTTGATGGCCAGCTCCAGTCGCTGAACCAGAACGAGGTCACGCAACAGATCCAGCAACTGATCAGCGATTGGCAGGAGCAGGGGTTGGCCCTCGCCGGCGTGGAAATCGACCACGATGTGGGTAATGCCCGGCTAGCTGACTATCGTGAATTTCTTGTGCACCTGCGTTCTGTTCTACCGCCGTCCATGGCCTTGAGCATCACTGCATTGCCAGCGTGGCTCGACAGTCCAGAGTTGCCGGCCTTGTTATCCACCGTCGATAGCAGTGTGTTGCAGGTACATGCCGTGAGCGATCCCCGCCGCGGCTTGTTTGATCCCGACCGCGCTCGACAATGGGCAATGGCCTGGAGCCGCATCACCTCGAAACCTTTTTTTCTGGCCCTGCCGGCTTACGGGGTAGCGTTGTTGCCGAGTGTGGATGGTGCGCCCGTCGTGGAAAGCGAAGTAACAATTGAAAGCAACGGCCAGCGTCAGGAGTTGTTGGCTGATCCACTGCAATTGAGCAAACTTGCTGCCCTGTTGCGCGCGGATCCGCCGGCGCATCTGGCCGGTCTGATCTGGTTCCGCCTGCCTTTGGCCAACGACCGTCGAGCCTGGAGCCTGTCAACCTTGCGCGCGGTGTCCCGTGGCGAGGTCCTTAGCAGTCATCTGGCGCTCAACCTCACGCAGCACGAACGCCTCTTTGACATCGCTATCAGCAATGAAGGCAACCTCGACAGCGCCTGGCCCGAGCGCGTGACCCTGGCGGTAGAGGGTTGCGAGGGGGCCGATGCGCTAGCCGGGTATACGTTGCAACAAGACCCGAATCTGCTTACCTTCACCCGCCTGCGCGAAGGTCGGATTGCGGCTGGCGGACAGCGCGCCATTGGTTGGGCACGCTGCGAAAAAATTGATCAAGGAGCTTCGAATGGTCACCCGTAACTGGCCCCGTCATCTGCTCAGTCTGAGCCTCAGCCTGCCATTGGCGGCCATGGCGTGCGGGCCGGATTTCCCCATGCGGTTGCTGGACAATCGAGGTCAATCCCTGGCGGAGTTGCCGGAAGGCAATTTCCGTTTCGAGGTGAGTCGCCTCGGTCATGCGATTGCCGGTCTCAAGCCTGTCACGGTAGCCACCCTTGTCCCGGGCCAGTCTTATGGTGAAGTCTCCGAACATGCCGAGCAGCGTGATCAGGCCGAGCAGACGGGTTTGACGAATGAACAGCAGGCGCTGGTGAAACAATTGCGTGGTCTGGCCGATGCCCGTCAGGTTGAAGCACAGGGCGCGAGCCTGCCCGCCGAGCTCAAGTTCTATCTGGCGGGCGCGGTGGCCTTCAATGCCGGCGATCAAACGCTGGCCGCCGAATACTTCCGTCAGGTGCTGGCGCTGCCCGCAGATCAACGGGGCTTGCGCAGTACCTGGGCTGCCTACTCACTGGGTCGAGCATTGTTTGCCATGAGTTCGCAGGCTGATGCTGCTCCGGACCTGCTGGATCAATCCCGAAAAGCCTTTGAGCAAACGCGTCAGCTGAGCATCGATGGCTTCAGCGACCCGCTCGAACTAGGCGTCGCCAGCCTCGGCGAAGAGGCCCGAGTGGCTCGCACGGCCGGTGACTGGAATCGCGCCATCGAACTCTATGCCACGCAAAACCTTCTGGGTTCGGCAGTGGGTTACACCTCGTTGAAGCTGTTGATGGCTGATCTGAGTGCGATGCCGGAAGATCAATTGGCCGGGCTGCTCAAGGGTGAACCTGTGCAGCAACTGGTGACCGCATCGTTGATCAGCCGACTCGGATGGTCATTCGGTGATCAACCGCCGAACGAGCTGAAACTGATCAAACTGCTGCAAAACAGCACGCGCGGTAGCCTCGATAACGCCGATCGCCTGGCGGCAATGAACTATCAACAAGGTGATTACGCCAGCGCCCAGGCCTTCCTTGAACATGCCGGGGAGGGCGGGCTGGCTTGGTGGCTGCGGGCAAAACTGGCGGTGCGCGCAGGCGATAAAGCCGCTGCAGCCGCTGCCTATGCCAAGGCCGCCCAGGCCTTCCCGCAGAATGAAACCTGGGGCGATCGCAGAACGCCGGACTACGATTACGAAACACTCCAGCCCAAGTGCCGCGTCGAGGGCGAAAGCGCGATTCTTGCGCTGCAACGCGGGGATTATCTGCAAGCGTTCGATCAGTTGTATCGCAGCCAGGACATCTATTGGCTGGACGCGGCCACCGTTGCCGAGCGAGTGCTGACGGTGGATGAGCTCAAGCAATACGTCGACACCCAGGTACCGGCGCCGCCAGCGCTGAGCCAGCAGGACCGCGATAACTATGTGCCATTGCCGGTGGCGGCGAAGCTGCGCAATCTGCTTGGGCGACGATTGTTGCGCGAAGAGCGATACGACGAAGCAGCGCCTTACTTCGACAGCGTCGAGTTGCAACAGAAGGCCACATGGTACGGTCAGCTACGCAACGATGCCGAGTCCAAATGGTGGCCGAGTAAAAGGGCGTTCGCCTACTTCCACGCAGCAACAGTGGCTCGCTACGATGGCATGGCGCTGCTGGGCTACGAGATGGCACCTGATTATGCGACCTTCGACGGCAACTACAGTCTTGCCGTTAGTGAGCTGAAGGTTGGCCCTGTGGTGACCGAAGATGAAGTCCGTCGCCAGCAAGCGAGCGCTGCACAGCCCGATCAACGCTACCACTATCGATTTGTTGCCACCGCATTGGCCAGTCGGGCCGCCGACCACCTGCCTCATACCAGCCAGGCTTTTGCAGCCGTGCTGTGTGCCGCATCGTCGTGGAATTCCAGCCCTGAAGAGCAGAGGGCTTTCTATCAACGCTATGTGAAGGAAGGTCCCTATGTGAGCTGGGCGGCTGGCTTTGGACATCATTGCCCTTATCCCGACTTCCCGAACGCTGACAAGCGCTATGTCACGCAAGCGACAGATTCCGTGCGTTCGGTGCTGCGTCCCTACAAAAAACCCTTGCAGTACGGTGGCGTGATTGGAGTAACGGCAGTGGCGCTACTGCTGATCATCCGCCGCCGCAAGGTGCGATAGGGTTCAAGCCTGTTGAACAAAGGTCAGCCGCACGGCGAAACCGATCAGCAGGCTACCGAACAGCCATTGTTGCAGGCGCTGGGCGCCGGGGCTGCGTTGCAGCCAACGACCCAGCGCGGCACCGGTCAAGGCGTAGGCGCTATCGAACAGCAAACCGACACCGACCAACACCAGACCCAGTACCGCAAATTGTGCGAGTACCGGCCCCTTGAGTGGATCGATGAACTGCGGCAACAACACCGAGCAAAACAGCAACGCCTTGGGGTTGAGCAGATTGGTCAGCAGGCCGCGGCGGATCGCTTCGCCCCAGCGTGGTTTTTCATCCGTCGCACCTGGACCGTTCAGGCTAGGCAGCATCGTCGTTCGCAGACATTGGATACCGATCCATAGCAGGTAGGCCGCACCGAGCAGGCGCACCAGGTCAAAGGTCCAGGGCGCTGCCTTGAACAATGCCGCCAACCCCAACGCCGCGAGCACCACATGACAACCGCGGGCGATACCCAGGCCGACCGCCGTGGCCAACGCCGCGCCTTTACCCTGACGGGCGCCTGTTTGCAGCAGCAGGATCATGTCCGGTCCCGGTAACAGATAGACCACTGCCAGCGCCATGAAAAACAGCCACAGTCCCGCCATGTTGCACCCCTGTTCGTTGTCGATTCAGTAGCGCCAGTCTAGGGGCGGAGGGCAGGGCACGTGCTTGCGTAATTTGCTTCTAACGCGGCCAGTTTTGGCATAACCTGCCAATAAATCACAGCTCAACCGGCGGGATCTGCCAAACGATGAAACTGGACGCCTACGACCGCAAGATTCTCGCCGCGCTGCAACGGGACGGTCGCCTGAGCAATGTGCAACTGGCTGAAGAAATCGGTCTGTCTGCCTCACCCTGTTTGCGACGGGTGCGGATGCTGGAAGAGGCCGGCGTGATTCGTGGCTATCAGGCCAGTCTGGATCGGGATGAAGTCGGGCTCGGGCTGACCGTGTTCGTCGGGGTGAAAGTCGAGCGCCATAACGACGAGCAGGCCGAAGCCTTTCGCCTTGCGGTGACCGCGTTGCCGGAAGTTGTTTCGGCGTTTCTGGTGTCGGGGGAATCGGATTTTCTTCTGCAGGTGGTGGTACCGGATCTACGCGCCTACGACCGATTTCTCACCGGGTGTTTGTTGAAGCTGCCGGGTGTGAGCGATATCCGCAGCAACTTTGCGATCCATACGGTCAAGACGCCGGGGGCGTTGCCCTTGGGACACTTACCGCTTTAGATCGGAGCGACCTCTTCGCGAGCAAGCCCGCTCCCACGTTGGATCTGTGGCGATCACAGATCCCCTGTAGGAGTGAGCTTGCTCCGAGCGGCGTTCCGACGATGGTGATAGATCGATCGCCGCCAATCTCCAGGCTTACATCTGCGTCGCCATCCCCTCTACATTCATCGCCGCCTGACGCAAGGCTTCGGACCGGGTTGGGTGTGGATGACAGGTCAGGGCAATGTCTTCGGCGGACGCGCTGAACTCCATGGCCACGCAATATTCGCCAATCATTTCACTGACGCTCGGCCCCACAAGGTGCACACCGAGCACTTCGTCGGTACGCTCATCGGCCAACACTTTGGCGAAGCCTTCGGTTTCGTGATTGATCTTCGCCCGGCTATTGGCGGTAAAGGGAAACTTGCCGACCTTGAAGGCACGGCCTTCGGCCTTCAGTTGCTCTTCGGTCTTGCCGACGCTGGCCAGCTCGGGTTTGGTGTAGATCACGTTGGGAATCAAGTCGTAATTGACCTCGCCGGCCTTGCCGACGATCTGCTCGATGCAGGCCATGGCTTCGTCTTCAGCCTTGTGCGCGAGCATCGGGCCGGACGTCACGTCGCCAATTACCCAGACACCCGCGGCTTCGGTGCGATGCCCCTTGTTGGCGAGCATGCCGCGTTTGTCCGTGGCGAGACCGACGTTCTCCAGCCCCAGGCCTTGTGTATAAGGCCGGCGTCCGATCGCCACCAGTACGTAATCGGCTTCCAGCGACTCGGCGGTGCCGCCCGCGGCGGGCTCGACGCTGAGTTGAACACCGGTGGCAGAGGTTGTGGCGCTGGTCACCTTCGAACTCAACTTGAAACTGATGCCTTGTTTGCTCAATGAACGTTGCAGGGTCTTGCCTGCTTCGCCGTCCACCCCCGGGCAGATCCGATCAAGGTATTCGACTACGGTCACTTGCGCCCCCAGGCGCCGCCAGACCGAACCCAGCTCCAGGCCGATCACCCCGGCGCCGATCACCACCAGGTGTTTCGGTACTTGCGTCAGTGACAGTGCGCCGGTGGAATCGAGGATGCGTTGGTTATCGATGTCCACGCTTGGCAGGGGAGTGGGTTCGGAGCCGGTGGCGATGATGATGTCTTTGCAGCTCAGTTCGGTCTTGCCCCCGGCGCTGTCCGTCACGGTGACTTTGCCCGGCCCGTCGATGTGCCCCCAGCCCTTGATCCAGTCGACCTTGTTTTTGCGAAAGAGAAACTCGATGCCCTTGGTCAGCCCGGTCACGCTTTCATCTTTCTGTTTCATCATCTGGGCGAGATTGAGCGTGGGTTTGACCTCGATACCCAGGTTGGCGAATTCCGCACCCATGGCCGCATCGTAGAGTTCAGACGCGTGCAGCAAAGCCTTGGAGGGCATGCAACCGACGTTCAGGCAGGTGCCGCCGAGCGTGGCGCGTCCTTCTACGCAGGCCGCCTTCAATCCCAGTTGGCCCGCACGGATCGCTGCGTTGTAGCCACCGGGGCCACCACCGAGTATCACGACGTCATAAGTGCTCATGGATGTACTCCTGGATTTAAAGCGGTTTGGGGAGGGATAAAAGTAGTCTTTGAATAATATTACGAGCGTAATATGAGCCTTCCGATGCATTTCGGTCAAGGCTTCAGCCTAGCGACAGGTAATGCATCTTTAGATAGGGCGACTGAGTACGAAAATTTCACCAGTACTGTTATATCGTAACTAGATGGGGCAAAGATAAACACTGGGGTGGTATGCAAGTCGATCTCGAAGAGGGTGATGATGGAGCGCAGGTAGCCAGGCTGCCGCGCTTTCAGCAGGCGGTTTTTCAAGGGCAACGATTGCGCCGATTTGCAATCGGCCTGGGTGCGCTCGCGGCTCTGGGCCTGGTGCTGGGGTTTTTTATCGGGTTGTTTGCGCCGCAAACCCTTTGGCCTGCTTTGTTGTTCAATCAGAGCGCGGCGTTGCTGGTATTGGTTGCTGGCTTGCAATCCGCCTGGTGGGTAACGCAATGGCGTGCGCGCGCGATGAATCCCTTGGCACCGGTGGCCGACGCTGATGAGGCTGAAGTTCCTGAGGGCTGGTACGAACGTCTGCTGGAGGATTTCAGTCAGCGTTGGCTGATGCTACTCAGGAAAATCGGTGCCCCGACGCTGTGGCTGGGTGGTTGGGCGCTGCTGGCGTTGCTGTGCGTCGAACAGGCATGGAACCTTGATTTGCCGCCAGCGGCGCTGGGAGTGTCGGCCACTATCGGTGCGACCGTGGCGTTAACGCTGGCCTTTGGTTTGCTGGTTCTGGAGCGTCAGCTGGCTCAGGAAAACAGCGCTCAATGGCCCGAGGCAGGCACCTTGGCGCAACTGACTCGCATGGTCATCATCAGCCTGGTACTGGGCGCGGCATGCCTGTTCTTCGTCAAGGAAACGTCGGTTTGGCCGGTGCGCCTGGTGGTACTGACCGGCCTGCTGCCGGGGTTCGTTGCCTTCGAGTTACTGCTGCGTGCCGTGCTGTCACTGTTCAGCCCTCACCGCGAACAATTGGAACCTCCTTTGCTGGCGCGTAGTTTTGGCACCGACCTGTTGCGCTGGCCGCCGCAGCCGTTGCTGGCGCTGCAACACGAATTGCACCATCGCTTCGGCATCGACCTTCGGCAGGTCTGGGCTTTCACTTACATGCGCCGGGCATTTATACCTGTGCTGGGCGTCGTGGCCTTCGTCGGTTGGTCACTGACCGGTGTCCACGAAATACCGCTGCAAGGGCGGGGTATCTACGAGCGCTTCGGCAAACCGGTAACCGTGTTGGGGCCTGGTTTGCACGCAGGTTTACCGTGGCCGTTGGGCCGGGTGTTGGCTGTCGAAAACGGAGTGGTTCACGAGTTGGCCACCAGTGTCGGCGAAACGTCGGTACCGGTGCAGGCAGACCCCGCCGACGGCCCGGCACCAATGACCGCCAACCGGTTGTGGGACGCCAGCCATGTGAATGACAAATCCCAGGTGATTGCCAGCAGCCGTGCCGACAAGCAGAGCTTCCAGATCGTCAACATGGACGTGCGTTTTGTATATCGCATCGGTTTGAGCGATCAGGCGGTATTGGCGGCGACCTACAACAGCGCCGATGTGCCCACGCTGATTCGCAGTACCGCCAGCCGCATTCTGGTCCACGACTTTGCCTCACGAACCCTCGACGGTTTGCTCGGTGAGGATCGGGTAGGGCTGGCCGAAGAGATTGGCCGTGCCGTTCAGGCCGACCTGGAAAAACTCGACAGCGGTGTGGAAATTCTCGCCACGGTAGTCGAAGCCATTCATCCCCCTGCGGGGGCCGCCAATGCCTATCACGGTGTGCAAGCAGCGCAGATCGGCGCGCAGGCCTTGATCGCCCGTGAACGTGGAGCTGCCGCCGAGGCCACCCACCAGGCGCAGTTGCAAGCGAACATTGCCCGAGACCAGGCCATGGCGACTGCCCATGAAATCAACGCGACGGCCAAAGCCGCCGACCTGAAATTTACCGCCGAACAAAAGGCCTATGCGAATGCCGGCCAGGCCTTCGTGCTGGAGCAATACCTCAGTCAACTTTCCCAGGGCCTGACCAATGCCAGGCTGTTGGTCCTCGATCATCGCCTGGGCGGCAACAACAATGCGCCGACCATCGATCTCCGTACGTTCACGTTGCCGGCAGACCCTGCGCTGTCGCGTAAAACTGCTCAGCCAGGAGCCGCCCATTGAGCCAGCTACCTACTCATGATCACGACCACAGTGGCCACGATCACGGCCATGGCGGACATCACCACGGTCATCACCATCACCACCACGGCGATCCACAGGAAGCCGGCCCATTCCCTTGGCGACGCATGGGCTGGGCAGTTTTATTGGTGGCGTTTGCCGTGGCGGCCGCGAGCCTGGTGCAGGTGCGATCGGGGGAAGCCACGGTCATCACGCGTTTCGGCAACCCCTCGCGAGTGTTGCTGGAACCGGGCCTTGGCTGGCGCTGGCCGGCGCCGTTCGAAGCAGCGATCCCTGTGGATCTTCGTTTGCGCACGACGTCCAGTGGTTTACAGGATGTGGGTACGCGCGATGGTTTGCGCATCATCGTTCAGGCTTATGTGGCCTGGCAGGTGCAGGGTGATCCGGACAATGTGCAGCGCTTCATGCGTGCGGTGCAAAACCAGCCGGACGAAGCGGCACGGCAGATTCGCACCTTCGTTGGCTCGGCCCTGGAAACGACGGCCAGCAGTTTCGATCTGGCTAACCTTGTGAACACCGACGCCAATCAGGTGCACATCGCCGATTTCGAAGCGCAGTTGCGTAAGCAGATTGATCAGCAGTTGCTGGCCACCTATGGCGTGCGAGTGCTGCAAGTGGGCATCGAGCGCTTGACCTTGCCGTCGGTCACGCTCACGGCGACGGTCGATCGCATGCGTGCCGAGCGTGAAACCATCGCCACTGAACGCACCGCCATCGGCAAGCGCGAAGCGGCGCAAATTCGCTCTGCCGCTGAACGTGATGCGCGAATCATCCAGGCCGATGCCACGGTCAAGGCGGCTGACATCGAGGCGCAATCCCGGGTCGAAGCTGCGCAGATTTATGGTCGCGCCTACGCCAGCTCACCAGAGCTTTACAACCTGCTGCGCTCGCTCGACACCCTCGGCACCGTGGTCACGCCGGGGACGAAATTGATCCTGCGTACCGATGCCGCGCCTTTCCGCGCGCTGGTTGAAGGTCCTCCTACGCTCGAAAACAAACCCGGATCGAAGCCATGAATTTGGTTCCACGTGGAACAATTGAGGTGAGCAGCCCGTGGATTCAGGCCGGACGCTTGGCGTTTCTCGCCCTGTATGCGGTAACGGTGTTGGCCGCTTTGGTGTGGGCGTTTTCCAATGTGCGGCAGATTGATCCACAGAATCGCGCGGTGGTTTTGCACTTCGGCGCGCTGGATCGCATCCAGAATGCCGGTTTGCTTTTGGCTTGGCCGCAGCCGTTTGAACAGGTGGTTTTGTTGCCGGCGGCGGATCGGGTAATCGAGCGTCGGGTGGAAAACCTGCTACGCACTGATGCCGCCTTGCAGGCGGATCGCGTGGCCAGTTTCGCCACGCCGATCAGTGATGCACTGGCAGGTTCCGGTTATTTGCTGACGGGGGACGCCGGTGTGGTGCAACTGGATGTACGGGTTTTCTACAAAGTCACTCAGCCCTATGCCTTCGTGCTTCAAGGCGAGCATGTGCTGCCGGCCCTGGATCGTTTGGTGACCCGCTGCGCCGTGGCGCTCACCGCTGCAAGAGATCTGGACACTATCCTGGTCGCACGACCGGAGTTGATCGGTGCTGATAATCAGGCAGCCGAAAGGCGCGAGCGTTTGCGGGGTGACTTGGTACAAGGCATCAACCAACGCCTCGCGCAATTGGCTGCGACGGGGCAGGGGCTGGGGATCGAAGTGGCGCGGGTCGATGTGCAATCGAGTCTGCCGGGTCCTGCAGTCAACGCATTCAATGCCGTTCTGACCGCCAGCCAGCAAGCCGACAAAGCCGTGGCCAACGCGCGCACTGAAGCCGAGAAGCTGATCCAGGCCGCCAACGAACAAGCCGACCGCACACTGCAAGTCGCCCACGCCCAGGCAAGTGAACGGCTGGCGAAAGCGTCTGCCGATACCGCCACGGTGACGAGTCTGGCCAGCACGCAACAAACGGGTGTGGACCCGCAAATGTTGCTGCGAATCTACCGCGAGCGGATGCCGAAAATTCTCGGTCAGGCCGGCTCAGTCACCACGGTTGATCCGAAAGACGATTCCCGCCTGATCATCCAGGGAGCTGCACAATGACCGGTCAATCCGCCGCTGCACCGAGCCTGTTGTCCTCGGCCGAACAGCGCAGCGCCGCGCGCCAACTAACCCTGGCCATGCTCGCACTCGGCTTGCTCACGCTGGGCCTCGTATGGCGCTGGCTGTCGCCGGAACAGACCGGGGTCAGTCAATTGCTGCTGGGTTTTGCTTCCGTGCTGGTGGCCGTGCCCGTGATGCGTTCGGCCTGGTACAGCTTGCGGTATCCGAGTCTGCACGGCATCACCGATCAATTGATCGCCTTGGCCATGCTCGGCGCGTGGGCGACAGGCGATTTGCTGACTGCAGCATTGCTGCCGATCATCATGATCTTCGGCCATGTGCTGGAAGAGCGCAGCGTGATCGGTTCCCAGGAAGCCATTCATGCCCTCGGCAAACTGACACGCAGCCACGCGCGCAAGGTTCAGGCTGACGGCTCCGTCGTCGAGGTCGACAACGCTACGCTGAGGGCGGGCGATCGGGTGGAAGTCCGAGCGGGTGATCGGGTACCGGCGGATGGCCGGGTGCTGTCCGGCCAGGCGAGCCTGGACACCGCATCCATTACCGGCGAGTCAGTGCCGATGGAGGCGGGCATCGGCATGGCCGTATTTGGTGGGGCGATCAATCTCGACGGCCTGCTGCGCATTGAAGTGACTCGAACCGGCGACGAATCGACCCTCGGCAAAGTGATCGCGCTGATGCAGAACGCCGAGCGATCCAAGCCGCCGATCACCCGGTTGCTGGAGCGTTACGCTGGCAGCTATCTGGTGCTGGTGTTGCTGTTGGCCGCTGTTACCTGGTTCATCACCAACGATGCCCAGGCCATGCTCGCAGTGTTAGTGGCTGCCTGTCCTTGTGCGTTGGTGTTGTCGGCACCCGCAACGGCCATTGCCGGGGTAGCGGTGGCAGCGCGACACGGCATTCTGATTCGCAGCTCGGCGTTTCTCGAGGAGCTGGCAGATCTGACATCGCTGGTGGTCGACAAGACCGGAACACTGACCTTTGGCACCTTGCGCCTGCAATCCATCGACAGCCCGTTGGCGGATCGCAACCACGTCCTGAAACTCGCCGCCAGCCTCGGTTCCGCCAGCAGTCACCCGGTCAGCCGGGCGCTGTCCGGGCTGGTGACACCAGAGCATTTTCTGCCGCTGGCGGATATTCACGAGCGTCAGGGGCTGGGGGTGGTGGCCATGACGGAGCAGGGCGAGGCCGCGCTTGGGCGGCCGGAGTTGTTCGCCCAGTTGGGTATAACGACCTCAGACGTCCCTGGGCACGACGGCCCCATTGCCGGGCTGGCGCTCAACGGTGAGTTTCTCGCCTGGCTGTTGTTGGCCGACAGCGTCAAGCCCGAAGCGAAGTTTGCCTTGGGCGAGCTCAGGGACCTTGGCTTGGGTCGCCAGCTGTTACTCACCGGCGACCGGCACAGCGTTGCTCACACACTCGCTCGGGATGTCGGCATCAGTGAAGTCGAGGCGCAGGCCATGCCCGAGGACAAACTGAATCGCGTGCTGAAAGAAATCAGTAACGGTTTTCGTCCCATGGTGGTGGGCGATGGCATCAACGATTCCCTGGCGCTCAAGGCTGGCGTTGTTGGTGTGGCGATGGGCGCGGGCGGGGCAGACATCGCGCTGGCTTCCGCAGATATCGTGTTGATAGGCAGCGACCTGCGTCGCCTCGGCACCTGCGTGCGCTTGAGTCGTCAGTGTCGTCAGACCTTGCAAGTCAACGTGATCATCGGTCTGGGCTGGACCTTGGCAATCGTGGCTTTCGCGGCGTTTGGCTGGCTCGGGGCAGCCGGTGCGATGATCGCGGCGTTGCTGCATAACCTCAGTACGTTGTTGGTGTTGGGTAATGCCGGGCGTTTACTGCGCTTTCAGGAGCCTTTACTCAAGCTCAAGGACGGGTTCTGAGAAATTCAGAACTGTACGCCGGATTTGCAGTCACTTTAGGTGAGAGCGGTCATTTCTGTGAATTCAGGCCAGTCTTGGACTCATAGGGGACCGCTATCCAATCGATAGCCAGCTATTTTTCAAGGATGGACTAATCTCACAGCAGACGTCTGAAACAAGGGGGATTTTCCATGCTCGCGCAACTTCCACCGGCCTTACAGAATCTGCAGTTACCGTTACGCCTGCGACTCTGGGACGGCCACGAATTCAATCTGGGGCCGACGCCCAGTGTCACAATTGTGGTCAAGGACCCACAAATGGTTTCCCAGTTCACCCACCCTAGCCTGGACGCGCTCGGGGCGGCGTTCGTCGAGGGCAAACTGGAGCTGGAAGGTTCCATCAGTGACGTGATCCGCGTCTGTGATGAGTGGAGTCATGCATTGCTCGGTGATCTCGACAGCCAGCCTGTGCGCACCGCCCACGACAAGGAGACGGATGCCAAGGCGATTTCCTACCACTACGACCTGTCCAACGCGTTTTATCAGCTGTGGCTCGACAGCGACATGGCCTATTCCTGCGCCTATTTCGAGACCGGCAGCGAAACCCTTGAGCAAGCCCAGCAAGCAAAATTCCGCCACCTGTGTCGCAAGTTGCGGCTGCAACCTGGCGAGTATTTGCTGGATGTCGGTTGCGGGTGGGGTGGGTTGGCGCGGTATGCGGCTCGTGAATTCGGTGCGAAAGTTTTCGGGATTACCCTCAGTAAAGCGCAACTGGACCTGGCACGTGAGCGTGTTAAAGAGGAAGGCCTGGAGGACCTGGTCGAGCTGCAGTTACTCGACTACCGCGACCTGCCTCAGGACGGGCGCTTCGACAAGGTGGTCAGCGTCGGCATGTTCGAACACGTCGGTCATGCGAACCTGGCCGAGTACTGCAAAACCCTGTTCGGCGCGGTGAAAGAGGGCGGCCTGGTGATGAACCACGGGATCACCGCCAAGCACACCGATGGGCGTCCCGTTGGGCGCGGTGCGGGTGAGTTCATCGAGAAATACGTGTTCCCCAACGGCGAGCTGCCGCACCTGTCGATGATCTCTGCCGAGATCAGCGAAGCAGGGCTGGAAATCGTCGACGTCGAGAGTTTGCGCCTGCATTACGCGCGGACCCTGGATCACTGGAGCGAACACCTGGAAGACAACCTTGAGGCCGCTTCGAAACTGGTGCCTGATCAAGCCTTGCGTATCTGGCGCCTGTACCTGGCCGGCTGTGCCTACGCCTTCGCCCGTGGCTGGATCAACCTGCACCAGATTCTCGCGGTGAAGGCCCACGCCGATGGCAGCCATGAGCTGCCGTGGACGCGAGACGATATCTACAATCCCTAGAGGATGGGTGAAATAAGCCGGGCGACCCGCATGCCGACCTGCTGCAAGCGGCGGGTCTCCCGGCCTTCATCCTTGGCGATTTCGTGTGCCAGGTCGAAGTCGTCATTGAGCATCTGCTCCACCTGTGCGGCAAACGCCCTGTCGACCGTCAGCAGCATCACTTCGAAATTCAAGCGAAACGAACGGTTGTCCATGTTGGCGCTGCCAATGGCGCTGATTTCACTGTCGATCAGCACCACTTTCTGATGCAGGAACCCGGGTTCGTAGCGGAACACCCGCACACCCGCGCGCACGGCTTCGAAGGCATAGAGGCTGGAAGCGGCGTAGACGATGCGGTGGTCGGGCCGCGACGGCAGCAGGATCCGCACATCGACGCCGCGCAAGACCGCCAGGCGCAACGCCGCAAGGACCGCTTCGTCGGGGATGAAATAAGGGCTGGTGATCCATACGCGTTCGGTCGCCGCATGGATCGCTTCGACGAAGAACAGCGAACAGGTTTCGTAGGCGTCCGCCGGGCCGCTGGCGAGCATTTGGCAAAGCACTCCATCGTCCGGATACACCTCCGGGAGAATCAGCTGTGGTAATTCCCGGGCCGCCCAGAACCAGTCTTCGGCGAAGGACTCCTGCATGCAGGCCACCACCGGCCCCCGTACCTGCACATGGGTATCGCGCCACGGTGCCAGGGGTGGTTTCTCGCCCATGTATTCGTCGCCAACGTTGTGGCCACCGACAAAGCCAAGAATGCCGTCGACGACCACGATCTTGCGGTGGTTGCGAAAGTTGACCTGGAAGCGATTGAGCCAGCCGCTGCGGGTGGCGAAGGCTTTGACCGCAACGCCGCCATCGCGCAGCGACTGGACATAACCATGGGGCAGGGAGTGGCTGCCGATGCGGTCGTAGAGCAGGTAAATCGCCACGCCTTCGCTGGCTTTTTGCAGCAGCAGGTCGCGCAGGCGTCGGCCCAGGCGGTCATCGTGGATGATGAAGAACTGGACCAGCACAGCTTCTCTGGCCTGGCTGATGGCGTGGAAAATCGCCTCGAAGGTCGCCTGGCCATTGATCAGCAAGTGCACTTCATTGTTTGCCAGGCAGGGCATGCGTCCCAGCTTCGGCATCGCCCTTAGCGATGCGTAGGCGCTGGAAGCGCGGGCGGTGAGGGCTTCCTCCACCCATGGCCGCCAGTTGAGTTCAGAGACAGCCTTGCGCATCTCCTCGTTGGCTTGGCGCCGTGCCTTGATATAAGCGTCGAAGGAGCTGCGGCCGAATACCAGATAGGGGATGAGTGTCAGGTAGGGCATGAACAACAATGACAAGGCCCAGGCAATCGAGCCTTGGGCGGTGCGGACGGTCAATACGGCGTGGATTGCCGCAATCAAGCCCAATGAGTGCAACAGGGCGATGACGTAGCCAAAAACATGCGGTCCAAAATAATCCATGGGGGCAGCCTTGCTCCTGAAGATTCAATGCTTAACAGACCATGTTCCGTGCAGAATGTCGCTATTTAATTGGCCCATGAACCGAAGCCCGCCGGCGACGTCTAACGGCCACTACTGATCAGGAGTTACTCGATGAACGTTCGTCTGCTGGGTTTGGCCATGGCATTTGGTTTGGTACTTCCTGTGGCGGCTCAGGCGCAGATGCTGCAGCCAGGTTTGTGGGAATTGACCTCGAGCAACATGAAAGTCGATGACCAGAACCTGCCGGATCTGCAACTGATCCTTGGCCAGATTCAAAGCCAGATGACCCCTGAACAACGCGCGCAGCTGGAGAAACAGGGCATCACCATGGGCGGCAAAGGGATTCGGGCGTGCCTGACGCCAGAGCAGGTCAAGAGCGACAACATTCCCCTGACCGACCCGCAATCGGGCTGCACCCAGCAAATCACCGAGCGCACCGGTAACCAGTGGAAGTTCCGTTTCAGCTGCCCGAAAGCCCAGGGCACGGGTGTTGCCACGTTCCTCAGCGATCGCGAGTTCACCACCAAGGTCAATGGTACGTTCAACGCCACCGGCATCCAGCAGAAGGGTAGCCTCGATACCCGCGCGGTCTGGTTGGGTCAGGACTGCGGGACTGTGAAGCCACGGGCCTAAACGTTATCGGGCAAGCCTGGCCTTGTAGGAGCGAGGCTTGCCCGCGAAGACGTTCGTTCAGGCACCAGCAATTCCCGGCTGACCCAGCCACTCACACACTGCCTCAACCTTCATCCTGCCAAAATCCTCCCCGTTGCGATTGCGCACGCTGACATACCCGCCAGCCCTTTCCTTTTCACCGACCACCACCAGGTACGGCACCGTCTGACTGTGATGGCGAATCTTGTGGCGAACCTTTTCGTTACGCAGATCCGCCAGGGCACGCACGCCACTGCGGCGCAAACGTTCGGTCACTGCGTGGGCATAGCTTGTCTGACGGTCATCCATGCTGACCACCACCACATGGGCCGGCAGGCGCCAATGCTGCAACTCCTGGTGACTGGACCAACAGGTGCCATAGATGCGTTGCTGCAAGCTGCCGTTGATGTGATCGAGGGCAAAGGCCTGCAGGACCCTGGTGGTCGGGACATGCGGGCCGCTGGTCAAATAGTCGGAGTCGCCGAGGCGGTACAGCGACAGATTGGGGGAAGACGGGGAGTGGCTCTGACTGCGGCGGATCGAATGGTTGGTCGCTGCCAATGATTGCATGCGCGCTTCGATCAGCGGCAGATCAGTGCTCATCATTGGGCGCTCGACACTGAACTCGCAAAAGAACCCGTCACCCAGCGCCGAGCCGGTGCGCAATTGAGCATGGGCGTGCAGTTGCTTGACCGCCATTGCCAGCATCAGCGAACAGGAGCGCCGGAGGATCTCCAGTCCATCGGGTTCCTGCGGCGTCACGATGCTGACCCGGGCACTGGCCCGGATCATGAATTCACAGTCCACCAACAGGCCGTCCACCCGGCCCGCTACCGCAGCGTTGGCCAGCCCGGGGCCAATACTTGCGGCAACCTCATGCACGGACAGCGGTTGATCGTATTCACGCATTGAACCATCGGGCAAGGTGATCTGGATCATGATTGTTGTTCTCGAATGCTTCGATCACATGCGTAGCGGATAAACCTTAGATCCATCCCCGGTCGCTGTCATCTAGACGTTTGTCGTGTCCATTCGAAACTCGTGCTGCAGGGCCCTTGTAGTCGCGTACCAGACCGATATGGGTATACACCACGTTCACGGTAAATACCTTAAAGAAACGCCCCTGAACGCATCAGGCGGCCTCCCAGTTCCAGCGGCTTTCGGCGACGGCATCGTGGGCATGCAGACTTTCAGCGTGGATGACCCGTATCTGGAAGCCGCGGATGCCGGGTGAGCGTTTCAGGGCCAGGTTCAAGCGCCGAGCGGCATCTTCGCAGAACATCAGGTTCTGTCCGGTTGACAAGGCGAATGCCTGTTCATCAGCGCGTTTGACGGCGGTTTGTACGGCGGTGCCGAGGGCTGCTTCGGCGTCGTTGATGACTGCGATCAGTGGCAGCTCATCCAGATACTCGTGCAGACGCAGACTCAATTGCGCCGTGCTGCGTTGGCTGTGGGGTGTCGCGACGATGCCTTCGGCGGAGCCGAGCCAAGCCAGTACCTCGGTGCGATGCAAAGCCCGACCAGCAAAGTCATCGACGAATTGCTGTTGAATCAGTTGTCGGGATAGCGCGGCTGAACAAGGGCACGTTGAGGAATAAGGCAGGGCTATTTTTAGTTCCACGTGGAACATCGCGTTTTTCAAACGTGCTTCTATGCTCACGGGATAGCTTTTCCAGCCAGCCAATGGACTGATGAGTGCCGGTCTTTTCAACAGCAGATCGGTGTGAATGTTCAGGTAAGCGCTGTTGGACAGACCTTTGTGACTGTTCAGGAAGCTGCGCAAAACTCGCCGCAGCAGATCCGGCGAGAGCGTTTCGTGCTCAAGCATTTCCAGCGCCAGGTACAGCCGCGACATGTGAATACCCCGGGCCTCGCCATTATCGAGGCTCACTCCAGCATCAGCCGTTGCGGACAATAGTTTGCCATCGAGCAAAACAGGAAGAGCAATGCCTCGCATGCCCACCCACTCCAGTGGCAGGGCTTGGCGTGAGGCCTGCGCGGCGATGTCCGGCAAAGTCAGCGCGTTCATGGGGTCGATCCATCGTTGAAGTGACACTGTAATGTTATATGATAACATTAGAGCAGCGATAGATTTTTATGAATGGCCCTGTGAGGAACACCTGATGCCCAATCGCCTTCCCGTGACAGTCCTGTCGGGCTTTTTAGGTGCTGGAAAAAGTACACTTCTAAATTACATATTACGTAATAGAGATGGCCTGAGAGTCGCCGTTATCGTCAACGACATGAGTGAAATCAACATAGACGGTAGCGAGGTCCAGCGCGATGTCAGTCTCAATCGTGCAGAAGAGAAGCTCGTGGAAATGAGCAACGGCTGCATCTGTTGCACGTTGCGCGAAGACTTGCTGGAGGAGGTTGGCGCACTCGCCCGAGACGGTCGTTTCGATTACCTGTTGATCGAATCCACCGGCATTTCAGAACCGCTGCCCGTGGCGGAGACCTTCACTTTCCGTGACGAAAACGGCCAGAGCCTCTCCGACATCGCCCGGCTCGACACCATGGTCACCGTGGTCGATGGCATGAATTTCCTGCTCGACTTCCAGGCCGCCGAAAGCCTGGCTTCCCGTGGCGAGACACTGGGCGAGGGGGATGAGCGCGCGATCACCGATCTGTTGATCGAGCAGGTCGAGTTCGCCGACGTCATCCTGATCAGCAAGATCGACTTGATCAGCCGCCGTGAACGCGAGGAGTTGATGGCGATCCTCGAACGGCTCAACGCGCAGGCACAGATCATCCCCATGGTCATGGGCGAAGTGCCCCTGGAGAAGATCCTCGATACCGGTTGCTTCAACTTCGAGAGGGCGGCGCAAGCGCCGGGCTGGTTGCAGGAGTTGCGCGGCGAACATGTGCCTGAAACCGACGAATACGGCATCGCGTCCTTTGCCTATCGCTCGCGTCGTCCCTTCCATCCGCAGCGGTTCTTCAATTTCATCAACGGTCCATGGCTCAATGGCCGGCTACTGCGCTCCAAGGGCTTCTTCTGGCTGGCAAGCAAACACAAGGAGGCCGGCAGCTGGTCCCAGGCGGGTGGGATGATGCGTTATGGTTTTGCCGGGCGTTGGTGGCGTTTCGTGCCGAAGGAGCAGTGGCCACAGGACCCGGAAAGCAGCGCCGCCATCCTGAAGAACTGGGAAGCTGCCAGCGGCGATTGCCGGCAGGAACTGGTGTTCATCGGCCAGAACATCGATTTCGTACTACTCAACGCAGAGCTCGACGACTGCCTGCTGAACGATGAGGAAATGCTGCTGGACGCAGAGGGTTGGGGCTTGTTGCCTGATCCGTTCGGCCCTTGGCATGAAGACGCCGCCTGATCCTCAAGGCGTGAGCCAGGTTCCCTGGCTCCGGGTTTCGCAAAACGGCTTCAAGTACGCTGCATCTGTGGCAACGCCGTAATAGTGAATATCCTGCCGGTAGGGCATATTGGCGACTTGGGCGTTGCTGCACACGCCGAACGCCCCACCAGGGCATTGGTCGACGTACTGCACCTCGACTTTCTGCCCTGCAAGGTTTGGCTGGCAGAATCCGTCGGCGAAGAGTTTTTCTGGAATATTGCGGTTCTGCTGGCAGACTTTCACGTCGAGCCGTTCCGCCTGACTGTGGACCACGCACGCCTGGGCCAGCGCCTCGCTGCCATTGAGCGCCAGCAGCAACGACCATCCTATCCACCGCATCCTGACCTCCTCAGACACCTTCGACCATGTTGCAGAACATACCCACCCATGTCATCGCCGGGCCATTGGGCGCCGGCAAGACCAGCCTGATCAAGCACCTGCTGGCACAACGTCCCGCTGGCGAGCGCTGGGCGGTGTTGATCAACGAGTTCGGTCAGATCGGTATCGATGCCGCGTTGTTGACCCGTGATGCCGATGGTATCGCACTGGGTGAAGTGGCCGGGGGCTGTTTATGTTGCGTCAACGGTGCGCCGTTTCAGGTCGGTCTCGGCCGTTTGCTGCGCAAGGCGCGACCGGATCGACTGTTCATCGAGCCGTCCGGGCTGGGGCACCCGGCGCAGTTGCTCAGGCAGTTGCGCGAAGCGCCGTGGCAAGGTGTCCTGAGCGTTCAACCCTGTGTTCTGGTACTGGACGCCCAGGCGCTTGCCGCGGGCAAGCCGCTACCGGCGGCGCAACAGGACGCGCTGGAGAGCGCCGGCCTGTTGCTGATGAACAAGTCGGAACACCTCGATGAAATCGTTCGTCAGCAACTCGCCGCGCAATTGCCGAGGCGCCCGTTGTACTGGACGCACCAGGCGGCCATGCCTTTGAGCCAATTGCCGGGCCTGGACGCTCGGGCGGTGGCGGGTGTGGATAACTTCGTGGCGCCCAAGGGGCTGGCGCAGTTGCCGGCGATCTGGACTGATCCGGCGCTGCCGATTTGCCTGAGCCAGGAGCAGGAGGGCGGCTGGAGCATTGGCTGGCGATGGCATCCGAGCCAGGCGTTCGACACTGACAGGATCTCTCGGTGGCTCGTTGGCCTTGAATGGCGGCGCGCCAAGTTGGTTATCCACAGCGCCGGGGGGTGGGTGTCGGCGAATGCGTTGGATAACGCGGTGCTGGAATGGAGAAGGAGTGAATGGCGGCAGGATTCGCGGATTGAGCTTATTTTCAGTGAGTCGCAGGATGTTGAGGTGCTGCAAAAAGGTCTGGACGGGTGTCGGTTGGGGTGAAGATCAAAAGATCGCAGCCTGCGGCAGCTCCTACAGGGATCGTGGGATCTGTTGATTCAAGGCCGCCACTTGGTGTGTTCCTGACGCCACTGGCTCAGCTCGATCACCTCGGCACGTGGCTTGACCACGTCCACCACCGTGGAAGTGTCGTCGAATGGCACGGGATAAGGCGCCAGCTCGATCTGCGCGCTGTGTGGGCCGAACTGGGTGATGGTACCGTTGTGGCGGGTTTCGCCGGTCACGGTAAATTCGAAGTTGTACACTCGGGCCAAACGTCGCCGACCATTGGCGTCCTTGATGAACGCGATTTTTTTCAAGGCCACGTTGCCATCCAGCAGCTCGATCCCGAGCTTGGCGCAATGCTGCTTGACCCGCTCCAGTGCGTGTTCGCGCAAGCCATGGTTGTGCCACAGCCAGGCCCCCGCGGTGGCGAACAGCATCAGCACTAAAATATTTCCAAGGGTCAGCATCAACAGGGTGCTCCAACAAGATAGTGTCAGCTTAACTGTGTCGCCGGTCTGTCGTACAGGCTGCGTTTAGTCGCATACTGCGCGGCTTGAATTTCAATCGTTTTACGGATAACTCACCGCATGAAACGTACGCCCCATCTGCTCGCTATCCAGTCCCACGTGGTGTTCGGTCACGCCGGCAACAGTGCCGCGGTTTTCCCGATGCAGCGGGTCGGGGTGAATGTCTGGCCGCTCAATACCGTGCAGTTCTCCAATCACACCCAATATGGCCAGTGGGCCGGTGACGTGCTGGCGCCGCACCAGATTCCCGATCTGGTCGAAGGTATCGCGGCCATTGGCGAGCTGGGTAATTGCGATGCGGTGCTGTCCGGTTATCTCGGCAGTGCGGCCCAGGGCAGGGCGATACTGACGGGGCTGGAGCGAATCAAATCGATCAACCCCAAGGCGCTATACCTGTGTGACCCGGTGATGGGTCATCCGGAGAAAGGCTGCAGCGTACCGGCGGAAGTCAGCGATTTCCTGCTGGAGGAGGCCGCCAGCGTGGCCGACTTCATGTGCCCCAATCAACTGGAACTCGACAGTTTCTCGGGGCGCAAGCCGCAGTCACTGTTCGACTGCCTGGCGATGGCGCGTGCGCTGCTGGCACGTGGGCCGAAGGCGGTACTGGTCAAGCACCTGGACTACCCGGGCAAAAAGGCCGATGTCTTCGAGATGTTGCTGGTGACGGCCGAAGGCAGCTGGCATCTGCAGCGTCCGCTGCTGGCGTTTCCGCGTCAGCCGGTGGGTGTTGGCGACCTGACGTCCGGATTGTTCCTGGCTCGCGTCCTGTTGGGCGACAGCCTGGTGGCGGCGTTTGAATTCGCCGCGTCGGCGGTACATGAGGTGTTGCTGGAAACCCAGGCCTGCGCCAGTTATGAACTGGAACTGGTACGGGCTCAGGACCGGATCGCCCATCCGCGGGTGCGGTTCGAGGCGACTCCGATCAGTTTGTAACCGCGTTGCGGCAAAAAGATCGCTGCCTGCGATCTTTGTTGCTTCAGGCGTCGCCCTTGATTTCCTGATAACGCTTTTCCAGCTCCTGACGAATCTGCCGACGTTGCTGGGCCTGCATGTAACGGCGCTTGTCTTCACTGTTTACAGGTTGCAGCGGTGGCACCGGGGCGGGCTTGCGCTGGTCATCCACCGCGACCATGGTGAAGAAGCAGCTGTTGGTATGGCGTACCGAGCGCTCACGGATATTCTCGGTCACCACCTTGATGCCCACCTCCATGGAGGTGTTGCCGGTGTAGTTGACCGATGCAAGGAAGGTCACCAGTTCACCGACATGGATCGGCTCACGGAAAATCACCTGGTCCACCGACAGTGTCACCACGTAGCGGCCGGCATAACGGCTGGCGCAGGCGTAGGCCACTTCGTCGAGGTACTTGAGCAGGGTGCCGCCGTGCACGTTGCCAGAGAAATTGGCCATGTCGGGGGTCATCAATACTGTCATCGACAGTTGGGCGTTTCCGGGTTCCATAGCGTTCTCACGGGTCAAGGCAAGGTTTGAGGGACGCACCTCTGCGGGCGCTTCAGCGGTTTTTTCAAACCAACAGATATCGGGACGCCGCGCGGGCGACCGCCGTCACGCCCAATCGATCTGTTTCCATATATTGCACCGCCTTTGCGCCCGTAGTCGCGGTGTTACCCTGCAAAAGCCCAGACCAAAGGGAAAAGTCCTACACGAAAAGCGCCAAGTCACCCCAAGGAGCCCCACGCCATGCATGCCATCAGTTTTATTCAGGATCTGGCAGTGATCATGTTGGTTGCAGGCGTGGTGACCGTGCTTTTCCATCGTTTCAAGCAACCGGTGGTGCTGGGTTACATCGTGGCGGGCTTCATCATTGGCCCGCACACGCCGCCGTTCGGCCTGATCCACGACGAAGAAACCATCAAGACCCTGGCTGAGCTGGGGGTGATTTTCCTGATGTTCTGCCTGGGCCTGGAGTTCAGCCTGCGCAAGCTGTTCAAGGTCGGTGCCACGGCGTTTATCGCGGCGTTCCTGGAAATCGTCCTGATGATCTGGATCGGCTACGAAATCGGCCGCTGGTTCGATTGGAACACAATGGACTCGCTGTTCCTCGGGGCGATCCTGGCCATTTCCTCGACCACCATCATCGTCAAGGCGCTCAATGACCTGAAGATGAAAAACCAGCGTTTTGCGCAGTTGATATTCGGCGTTCTGATCGTCGAAGACATCCTGGGCATCGGCATCATCGCCTTGCTTTCGAGTATCGCGGTCAGCGGCACGGTCAGCTCGGGCGAGGTGTTCTCCACCGTCGGCAAGCTGTCGCTGTTCATGATCGTCGCGCTGGTCATCGGCATCCTGCTGGTGCCGCGCCTGCTGGCCTATGTGGCCAAGTTCGAAAGCAATGAAATGCTGCTGATCACCGTGCTGGGCCTGTGTTTTGGCTTCTGCCTGCTGGTGGTCAAGCTTGAGTACAGCATGGTGCTCGGTGCGTTCCTGATTGGCGCGATCATGGCTGAGTCGCGGCAGTTGCTGAAAATAGAGCGCCTGATCGAACCGGTTCGCGACCTGTTCAGTGCGATTTTTTTCGTCGCCATCGGCCTGATGCTCGACCCGAAGATCCTGCTGCAATACGCCTGGCCCATTGCCGTGATCACCCTGGCGGTGGTGCTCGGCAAGATGCTGTCCTGCGGCATTGGCGCCTTTATCGCCGGCAACGACGGACGGACCTCACTGCGCGTCGGCATGGGTCTGTCACAGATTGGCGAATTTTCTTTCATCATCGCTTCGCTGGGCATGACCCTGCAGGTCACCAGTAACTTCCTCTATCCGGTGGCCGTGGCGGTTTCAGTGCTCACGACGTTAATGACGCCGTACCTGATCCGGGCAGCAGACCCGCTGTCGATCAAGCTGGCGGCCGTGATGCCGCAGCGCCTGGGCCGCGTATTGGGCATGTATGGCGAATGGCTGCGCAGCATCCAGCCGCAAGGCCAGGGGGCATTGCTGGCCTCGATGATTCGGCGGATCTTGCTGCAGGTGGGGGTCAACCTCGCGCTGGTCATCGCGATCTTCTTTTCCGGCGCGTACTTCGCCGAAGGCATATCCACTTACCTGCAAGGCTGGATCGGCGACCCGAGCTGGCAGAAAGCGTTGATCTGGGGCGGGGCACTGCTGCTGTCGCTGCCATTCCTGATTGCCGCGTATCGCAAGCTCAAGGCATTGTCGATGTTGCTGGCGGAAATGGGCGTCAAACCGGAGATGGCGGGCCGTCACACGCAGCGAGTGCGCCGGGTGATCTCCGAAGTGATCCCGATCCTCTCGCTGCTGGTGATTTTCCTGCTGTTGGCAGCCTTGTCGGCCAGTATTCTGCCGACCAACAAGTTGCTGGTCCTGATCGCCGTGGTCGCGGCCGCCGTAGCGGCGCTGCTGTGGCGCTGGTTCATCCGCGTGCACACACGGATGCAGGTGGCCTTGCTCGATACCCTGGAAAACCACAAGGATTCGCCGGGGCATTGACCAGGTGGGGCGAAGGACTCAGCTTTCCAGCCAGACGTCCCGCGCCCAGTGCCATACCGATTCCCAGGTTTCTTCGGCGATCAGCTCTTCTTCGGCCTGCCAAAGCACCACGGTGCCGTCTTCTTCGACGCAGTAGTAGTCGTCGCCATCCTGGCAGATCGGGATCAGGCTGCGATCGACGCCTGCATCCCAGGCGTTGGCGGCAACGTCCGGCAGGTAGGTGTGGGATTGCGGGTCAGTCACGGTGACTGGTTCCAGGCTGCCATAGACCACGTCGCTGACGGTCAGCAGGAATTCTCTGAAGACGAATGGAATGTCGATGAACAGTTGTTCTTCGATCTCGACCAGCAGATCTTCGTCGGGCAACTCCAAGGGGACCGGTACCGGTTCGTTGGCTTCACGCAGTTGTTCGATGATTTCTTCCACGTCCGGGATCCTCTTGCATGTATGGCGCGGTTTATATGGGGCGGTTTATACAGTAGCTCGCTATAGATGCAACCGCGAAATAGAAAACCCCAGCCGAGGCTGGGGTTTTTATTACAGCAAGTGAAGCGCGGAGGGGAATCAGCCGTTCTGGCGGATACCGGCCACCAGCCAAGGCTGGTTTTCGCCCTGTGCACGTTCCATGTTCCAGCTTTCGCTGAACACTTCGCCCTGGTCGAAACGCGAGGTTTTCGACACGCCGCTGAAGGTCAGGGTGGCGATGGTCTTGTCGGCGCGATCATCCACGCCGTCCAGTTGCACAACGAGGTTATCGATGTAGGTGGACTGGAAGCCGTCACCCAGGTCGGCGCGTTCGCGCTTGAGGAACTCCAGCATCTGCGGGGTCACGAACTCGGAGATCTTGTCCATTTCGTTGGCGTCCCAGTGCTGCTGCAGGGACTGGAAGTGGTTACGGGCCGCTTCAATGAAGTTCTTCTCATTGAACCAGGCTGGCGCATTGATTACCGGACGAGCGGCAACCGGTGCAGCCGAACCGCCGAAGATCGAACCACCAGCAGGTTTCTGTTCGAAGGCTTCACGCTGCATCGGCGGGGCGTAGCCAGCTGGAGCCATGTGCGCCTGCTGCTTGCGACGACGAGCGGCGATGAAGCGGAAGACCAGGAACGCGATGACCGCCATGATCAGGATGTCGAAGATCTGCATGCCCTGGAAACCGTCGCCCATGAACATGGAAGCCAGCAGGCCACCGGCGGCGATACCGGCCAGAGGGCCGAGCCAGCGCGAAGCGCCACCGGCCTTGGCGGCGGCGCCAGCGGCACCGGCTGCACCAGCGGTCGCAGCTGCGCCGCCCATGCCTGGAGAAGAAGGAGCCATCTGGCTGGTTTGATGTGTCGGCGCAGCGCCTGCGCTTTTGCCACCACCAAAGCGCTTGGCGGCATTGGCGTCGAGGCTCATCGTCAGGCCGATGCACAACGCCATGGCGATGCTAAGAAAACGTTTCATATAGGGAATTCCCATTTGTGGAAGGCACGCGCGCCATGTTGCACAGCTGAAGTGTTACTGGCTAGCGGCAGAGTGTTTCGGGCTTTTGCCTGACAGGTTGCATTCAGCTTCAATCAGCGCAATAGGGCCTGTTAACTTTGGTCTGTAGGATAAGTAAATAAGTTCTGTAGGAAATGATACCTGGCGTCGCAGCGCGAGCAGGATGACGCCCGCCGTGATCAGGCCTATGCCAGCGCCGCGTAACCTTGTGGGAGCGGGCTTGCTCGCGAAGAACGATAACGCGGTGTTCCTGACGAACCGCGGTGCGACCTTCGCGAGCAAGCCCGCTCCCACATGGGTTCTCAGGCTTTCCTTAGATCGCTTCCAGCTTCGCGTAACCCAGCATCAACCACTTGCTGCCTTCGCTGAAGTTAACCTGCACCCGAGCCGCCGCGCCGGCGCCTTCGAAGTTGAGGATCACGCCGTCACCGAAGATCGAGTGGCGCACAGTCTGGCCCAGGCTGAAGCCGGTCTGCGGAATCTCGCTGCCGCTGAACAGGTTGCTGCCGCTCATCGACTGGTTGCCCCCGAACGGACGGCTGACGCTGTTGGACAGCCGCACCTCCTGAATCAGGCCCTTGGGCACTTCGCGTACGAAGCGCGACACCTTGTTGTAGGTCTCGCTGCCGTACAGGCGTCGGGTTTCAGCATAGGTCATGACCAGGTTCTGCATGGCCCGAGTGATGCCGACATAGGCCAGGCGACGCTCTTCCTCAAGACGGCCGGGCTCTTCCAGGCTCATCTTGTGCGGGAACAGGCCTTCTTCCATGCCCACCAGGAACACATAGGGGAATTCCAGGCCCTTGGCACTGTGCAGGGTCATCAGCTGAATGCTGTCTTCGTGTTCGTCGGCCTGGGTATCGCCGGCTTCCAGTGAGGCGTGACCGAGGAAAGCCGCCAGTGGCGTCAGGTCCTCGTCCTCTTCGCTGTTTTCGAAGTTGCGCGCGGCGCTGACCAGTTCCTCAAGGTTTTCTACCCGTGCCTGGCCTTTCTCGCCTTTTTCCGCTTCGTGGTAGGCGATCAGCCCCGACTGCTCGATGACGGTCTGGGTCATCAGGTGCAACGGCATGTCCATGCACTTGGCGGCGAGGTTCTCGATCAACTCGACAAACGCCCCCAGCGCGCTGGCTGCGCGGCCGGTAACGCCTTTGTTGGCCACCAGCTGACGCATCGCTTCCCACATCGACACATCGCTGTGGCGCGCATGGTCGCGGATCGCCTCGACAGTTTTCTCGCCGATGCCCCGGGCCGGCACGTTGATCACCCGCTCCAGCGCGGCATCGTTGCCACGGCCTTCGAGCAGGCGAAGGTAGGCCATGGCGTTCTTGATTTCAGCGCGTTCGAAGAAACGCTGGCCGCCATAGATGCGGTACGGAATGCGCTCGCGCAGCAAGGCTTCTTCCAACACGCGCGATTGGGCGTTGGAACGGTACAGGATCGCGATATCGCTGCGAGCCAAGCCGGTTTTCAGCGCACTTTCGATGGTTTCGACAACGTAGCGAGCTTCATCGTGTTCGTTGAACGCGGCGTACAGATTGATGGCTTCGCCGTCGCCGCCATCAGTCCACAGCTCTTTGCCCAAGCGCCCGGTGTTGTTGGCGATCAAGGCGTTGGCGGCCTTGAGAATGCCGGCGGTGGAGCGGTAGTTCTGTTCCAGGCGAATGGTTTCAGCGTCCGGGAAATCTTCGGAGTACTGGTAGATGTTCTCGATTTTCGCGCCACGCCAGCCATAGATCGACTGGTCGTCGTCGCCGACCACCATCAGGCTGTCGCCACCCTTGGCCAGCAGGCGCAACCAGGCGTACTGCACGGCGTTGGTGTCCTGGAACTCGTCCACCAGAATGTGCCGGAAGCGCTTCTGATAATGCGCCAGCAGGCCAGGGTGATCACGCCACAGGTCGAGGGCGCGCAGCAGCAATTCGGAGAAGTCGATCACACCGGCGCGCAGGCAAGCGGCCTCGTAGGCCTCATAGATGCCGCGCATGGTCGCCAGGAACAGATCGCCGCTGGCTTGAATGTGTTGTGGGCGCAGGCCTTCGTCTTTCTGTCCGTTGATGAACCACTGGGCCTGACGGGCGGGCCAGCGTTGTTCGTCCAGGCCGAGCTCGCGGATCACCCGCTTGACCAGGCGTTGCTGGTCGTCGCTGTCGAGAATCTGAAAGGTCTGGCTCAAGCCCGCTTCCTGCCAGTGCGCCCGCAGCAAGCGGTGCGCCAGGCCGTGGAAGGTGCCGACCCACATACCGGCCGGGTTGATACCCATCAGCTGCTCGATGCGATGGCGCATCTCGGCAGCAGCCTTGTTGGTAAAGGTCACCGACAGGATGGAGTGGGGCGAGGCGTTTTCGACCTGGATCAACCAGGCGATACGGTGCACCAGCACTCGGGTTTTACCGGAACCAGCACCGGCCAGGACCAACTGACGACCCACGGGGGCAGCTACGGCCTGGCGTTGGGCATCGTTGAGGGAGTTCAGCAGAAGGGAGAGATCATCGCGCATCGGGGCATTCTAGGGGGCCGCGTCAGCTCGGGCAAACCCCGCTTTGCTTTAGCCGATGAAAGTTACCCATGGACGACCGGTCGGTCATCGGCTGCAAGCGTTGGCCGGCCCCGCTTGAAGGCATTCTGCCACGTCTGGCAGTCGACAATTTTTGTCTGTTTTTTGATCGGTAGCGGTTTGGTCCGGGCATTGCGTTGTGTATGCTCCGTCGACGTTTCGGGCTCATGCTCATCATTATAAGAACAAGAACACTGCCTATGACCCTCAGCTTCGACCTGTCGGGCCCTACTGTGGAGCCCCGGGTTATTCGTAAACGATACGCCATGGAAATGGCGGTCGAACGCACGCGTCTGCTGTACCAGGGTTCCTTGCTGCCCACACTGTTCATGTTGATCAATGGCCTGGTGTGCGCCGGTTTGCTCTGGAGTCCGCAGCGTTACTTCCTGGTCAGTGTCTGGCTGGTGTGGTTGCTGTCGCTGGTGGCATTGCGGGTGATCCAGGTGGCGGCCTTCGATTCGGCGATTCCCAACCGCCAGGCGCATCCGATCTGGCGACGCATGTTTCTGCTGGGCTCGGGTCTCACTGGCCTGACCCTGGCCGGTGCCGGTATTGCCCTGGTTCCCGCCGATAACTTCATTCAACAAGCCTGGGTCTTCGGCCTGATCGGTGCCGCGGCGCTGTCGGCCAGCGTGGCCTACGCGGTGAGTTTGCCGGCGTTCCTGTCCTTCACCTTGCCCTGCCTGTTGCCGGCCATCGCCTATATGTTCTGGGGCGGGGACGACCAGCAACACGGTTGGGGCTGGTTCGGCCTGATTTTGCTCGGCGCTTTGAGTGTGGTCGCCTGGCAAGTGAATCGGTTGATCGATCGTGGGATGTTGCGCCGCTTTCAGAATCAGGCGCTGATCGAGCATCTGCAGCAAGTGCAGAACTGCAGCGACCAGCTCAATCAAAAGCTGACCCGGGAAATCGACCAGCGTCGGCGTGCCGAAGACGAATTGCGCGAGATCCAGGTCGATCTGGAAAGCCGTGTCGCCCAGCGCAGTCTGGAGCTGGACGCGGCCAACCAGGCGCTGAGCAAGAGTGAGGCGCGCCTTGCGCTGGCATTGAAGGCCAGCGAACTGGGGCTGTGGGACTGGAACCTGCAAACCGACGAGGTCCATCACACGCAGATCCAGGAATTGTTCGGTCTGGAGCCGGAACAGGTGACGGCTATCCTGCGCCACCTCAAGCCCCGGCTGCACCCCGACGATCTGCCTGCATTGAAAAGGGCGTTGGTCGAGCATTTGAAGGGCCGCACCGAGGACTACCAGATCGAGTATCGCGTGCGGCATGGCGCTGGCCACTGGGTGTGGATCGAAGACCGTGGGCGGGCGGTCGAACGTGCCGACAACGGGCGGGTGATTCGCATGGTGGGCACGCGGCGCGATATCAGTGCCAGCAAGGCCCAGGAGGAGCAACGGCAGTTGGCGGCGACGGTGTTCGAGGCCGCCAGCGAAGGTATCGTGATTTTCGATCCGGGTTATGCCCTGCTTGCGGTCAATCAAGCCTTCAGCCGGGTCACTGGCTATAAAATCGAGGAGATGCTTGGGCGCAACGTGGTCGAGTTGCCCTGCAGTCGTGATGCGCGACGGCATTACGGTGCGATCCATCAAGCGCTGGAGCAGCACGGCAGTTGGCAGGGTGAACTGGTGGAAACCCGCAAGAACGGCGAGATGTATCCACAATTTCTGCAATTGAATGCAGTACGCGATGTGCGGGGCAATGTCAGTCATATCGTGGGCTTCTTCGCCGATCTCTCGGCACGGCGAGAATCCGAAGAGCGCATGCGCTACCTGACCCATTACGACGAACTCACGGGGCTGGCCAATCGCTCGATGTTCCGCGAACGGCTGGGCGAGGCGCATCAGCGGGTGCGTCAGGGCGGTTATCGCAGCCTGGCGTTGTTGCACATCAATCTGGATCGTTTCAAGCAGCTCAACGACAGCCTGGGGCACGAAGTGGCCGATCAGCTGTTGCAAAAGATGGCCCGGCGCCTGGTCAATGCATTACCTGAGGCAGACACCATCGCCCGCTTGTCCGGCGATGAATTCGCCGTGCTGTTCAATGCCTACGGTAACCTTTCCAGCCTGGCGCGGGTGGCCACGCGCCTGTCGGCCAAATTGCGCTTGCCGGTGACCGTCGAGGGTCATGAGCTGGTGGTCAGTGCTTCCATGGGCATCAGCCTGTTGCCGGATAACGCCCGGGAAATATCCGCATTGGTCAGTCAGTCGAACATGGCCATGCAGCACGCCAAGCATTTGGGCGGTAACAATTTCCAGTTCTACACCGATAGCTTGCAAACCAGCACCCTTGAGCGCTTGCAGCTGGAAAACCATCTGCGTAAAGCGGTTGAAGAGAAACAGCTGAAGGTGTTCTACCAACCAAAACTGTGCCTCGCCACGGGCAGGCTCAATGCCGCCGAGGCCCTGGTGCGCTGGGACCACCCGACCATGGGGCGGGTGCCGCCGGGGGATTTCATCGGTCTGGCGGAGGAGACCGGGTTGATCGGCCCGATCGGCGAGTTCGTCTTGCGCCAGGCCTGCTGGCAAGCCTGTGAGTGGCAACGCCTGGGACTCGAGGCGATTCGGGTGTCGGTCAATCTGTCGGTGCATCAATTGCGCCAGGGCAAGCTGGTCAGCCTGGTACGTCAGGTCCTGGAAGAAACCGGACTGGCGCCGCATTACCTGGAGCTGGAACTGACCGAAAGCCAGTTGCTCGACAGCGTCGAGCACATTATCGCGACGTTCCAGCAACTGCGTGATCTGGGGGTGAAGCTGGCGATCGATGATTTTGGCACCGGCTATTCGTCCCTGAGCTACCTCAAGCGCATCCCCGTGGATTACGTGAAGATCGATCAGGCGTTTATTCGCGGCCTGGGAGAGGGCACGGAGGATGCGGCGATTACCCGAGCGATTATTGCCATGGCCCACGGCTTGAAATTGAAAGTGGTGGCTGAAGGCGTGGAGCGACTGGAGCAGCTGGAGTTTTTGCAGGCTGAACGCTGTGATGAAGTGCAGGGCTATCTGATCAGCCGGCCGGTTGAGGCGCAGGCTCTGGCGGATTTGCTACGAGCGCAAGGCGTAAGTTAGCGACGAAGTTTCCCGCCAAGCACTTGGCGTGTCTGGCGGGAAATTCTATAGCGTGGGAAATACACTGCTCTTAATGGGTAATCATTACTTCACTTATATGGTGCAGTAATTTTCCATCATGGAAGATGCTGACGCCGGTGACGTTTGAGTTGCCCATTTCCTTGTACTCGACAAACTTGTCTGTTAGAACCTGCAGCGACATGTCGCTTGATTCTTCGAGTAGCAGGTCCAGGCGTATATTAGTGGTCTTGTCTTGCCGTGCACTCAGGACCAGCGTTGGTGTAATGCCACTATTGGCGACCGTTACGGTGCCGTAGGTGCGGAAAGAAGCAGCGCCCGGCATCCGGTCTATTTGTGCGGTCCAGCCTTTGGATGAAATGCTCATTATATGTAACTCCTGTAATCAAGTTTAGGTGCGTCCTGCCTGAGCAAAGGTATCTAACTTGACTTTGTTGTGGGAGTTATAATTGCATTGTATTTGTAAAGTTGTATGTTCGAAGTGGCGGCTCAAGTTCTCGAAAAGAACTTGAGCGCACTCATTGTGAGGGATGTATATATCAAGCCAGCTCGCCACACAGGTCCCATTCGACCAGTCGCCGAACCTCGGAAGGTTCAAGTCCTGCACCCAGCAAGCCATGCAGTTTGCCGAACGCTGCTTCACGGGTCATGCCGCCACCTGAAAGCACACCGGCCACCCGCAAACGACTACCCGCCTCATAAACGTCCAGCTCTACGCCGCCTTCGTGGCACTGCGTGACTGCCACCACCACGACGCCCGCGTCCCGTGCCCGTTCCAGGCTGGCGAGAAAACCCGGGTTGTCGCTCGGACCGGTACCGCTGCCATAGCACTCCAGCACCAGGCCCTGAATGCCGCTGTCGATCAGGCCATCCAGAATTTCGGCGTCGATCCCAGGAAACAACGGCAGCACGCCGACTTTCGCCAGTTGCTTGCCCTGGTTGTAATTCAGCTGTGGCGGCAGGGAGTCGACCTTCACGCCACCACCCTGACGTTCCAGGCGCTTGAACGGATGCCGGCCAAAACTGCGCACCTTGGCGCAACGGGTCGGGTCCAGCAGTTCGCCGTGGAAGTACAGGTGCACGCCCGGCGCCAAGCCTTGGCCCAAAGCAACCAGCGCGCCGCCCAGGTTTTCCCAGGCATCGCTGTCGGTTACGCCGGCCGGCAGCATCGAGCCGGTAAAGCACACGCGGGCGTGCAGGCCAAGCAATTGAAAACTCATGGCGGCGGCACTGTAGGCCAGGGTGTCGGTGCCGTGCAGGATCAGCACGCTGTCGCAACCTTGCACGTCCACGGCATCGACCACCGCTTCACGCAATTGCTGCCAATACGCCGGGGTCATGTTGGCGCTGTCGATCAGCGGCGACATCTCGCGAAAGCGCCATTGCGGTACCACCAGATCAGGCTGGCTGTGCAGGTATTCGCGCATCCGCGCTTCGAAACCGGATGCCGGCGCCAGGCCGTGTTCGCTGGCTTGCATGCCAATGGTGCCGCCGGTGTAGAGCACCATGACGTGCTGGGCGGCAGGGTAGGTCGAGGAATTCATGGGGTGCTCCGATAACGATGAGTTCCTGTGTGGGAGCGGGCTTGCTCGCGAAGAGGGAGTGTCGGTCAACATTGATGTTGCCTGACACACCGCTTTCGCGAGCAAGCCCGCTCCCACAAGGGATAACGCACTTTAACCGATCAGCGTTGCGCTGCGGGCACGCCCTGTGACTCGGCTTCAGCCTTGGTGATGGCGGCTGGCGGATTGGCTGGCCAGGCTTGGCGATCCAGGTCCAGGTCGGGGAACTTGCTCGAGTCGAACACCGGGGTCTTGATCCCGGCCGCGCGCTGGTCATCGTAGTCACGCAGGATGCGCATGCCGACCTTGAACAGCAGGAACAGCGCGATCAGGTTGACGAACGCCAGCATCGTCATGGTGATGTCGGCAAAGGCGAACACGGTCCCGAGGTTTTCGATGGCGCCCCAGAAAATCAGGACCAGCACCAGCGCACGGTAGCCCATCAGTGCCTTGCGGTTTTCACCGATCAGGAAGCGCAGGTTGCTCTCGCCCAGGTAGTAGTTGTAGAGGATCGAGGTGAACACGAACAACGCCAGCGCCACGGAAATGAACATCCGGCCCCAGTCACCGACCACGGCGGCGAGGGAGTTCTGGGTCAGGGCTATGCCGTCGCCTTCGAAACCCGGGGTATAGAAGCCCGACAGCAGGATCAGCAAGGCCGTGCAGGTGCAGATGACGAAGGTGTCAAGGAACACACTGAACGCCTGGACCACCCCTTGTGCGACCGGATGCTCGACCGCAGCCACCGCGGCCACGTTCGGCGCGCTGCCAAGGCCGGCCTCGTTGGCGAACACGCCGCGCTTGACTCCCATGATGATGGCGCTGCCGATCAGGCCGCCAAACGCCTGGTCCAGGCCGAAGGCGCTCTTGACGATGGTCATCAGCATGCCCGGCACCTGATCGAACTGCAGCACGATCACGTAGATGGTCACGCCGATGTACACCAGGGTCTTCACCGGCACCAGCAGGTCAGCGACCTTGGCGATGCGCTTGATCCCGCCGATGAACACCAGGCCCAGCAGCACGGCCAGGCCAAGGCCGGTCCAGGTGGTGTCGAGGCCGAACGCGTTGTTCAGAGAGTGGGTCACGGCATGGGATTGCAGGCCGTTGAAGGCGAAGCCGAAGGTAACCAGCAGCAGGAACGCCATGATCATCCCCAGCCAGCGCTTTTGCAGGCCGTGCTGGATGTAGTAGGAAGGGCCGCCACGGAACTGGCCTTCACTGTCGCAGCGCTTGTAGAGCTGGCCGAGGGAGCATTCGAAGAAGCTGCTCGACATGCCGACCAGTGCGGTTACCCACATCCAGAATACGGCACCGGGGCCACCCAGTGTCACGGCAATGCCGACACCGGCAATGTTGCCTGCACCGACACGCCCGGCCAGGCTGAGCATCAAGGCCTGGAAGGAACTGAGTTGGCCGGCGCTGCTTTTGAGGCTGTCGCGGAAGACTGCGAACATATGGAAGAAGTGACGCAATTGAACGAAACGCGAGCGGATCGTGAAGTAGCTACCGAGCCCGACAATGAGCACGATCAGTACTTTGCCGGAGAGGAAGTCGTTGATGACTTCGAGCATGGATATTCCTCGCTGTTTTTTGTGGGGGCAGATGCTGGCCGGACAGAAACATCGCGTTACACCAGCGGGCGCACGGCACAACAGGTGGGTCGATGTTCGTCCCGGTTTCATATCGCGGGTTTGTTATTAGTTCGGGTTTCGCATGGGTTGTGGTCTCGCTACCGACGACCGCCTACGCGAAGAGGGGCGGCACTATACCGATGAGAGTGCCGTCCGTCTGCACGGTTGTGGTGCATGCGGTTAAACGAAGGGGGTTTCGGGGTGCTTGAGGGCCTCTTCGCTGGCAAGCCAGCTCCTACAGGTGGTTGGTGTTCACCCTGTCCTTGCAGGCGCTGGCTTGCCAGCGAAAAGGCCAGCAAAAGCACCACAAGTTCCGAGTAAAAAAAAGGGCCTGGAGAATGATCTCCAAGCCCTCAAAAGGTGAGAGGTGTCTAGTCCCTCGACCTGGTGAGCGGTGGCTCTTGGTTAAAGAGCTGGCGTTTGGTCAGGCTTTAAGCGGGACCAGACGCGGGGCAATCATGTTTTCCGGGCGCAGGATGTCGGCGAGCATGGCGTCGTCGAGCAGGCCTTCTTCACGCACCAGTTCCAGCACGCCGCGGCCGCTTTCGAGGGCGATACGGGCGATGCGGGTGGCGTTTTCATAACCGATGTACGGGTTCAGCGCGGTGACCAGGCCGATCGAGTGCTCGACCAGTTCACGGCAGCGTTCTTCGTTGGCGGTGATGCCGGTGATGCAATGCTCGCGCAGCATGTCCATGGCGCGTTGCAGCAGGCGGATCGAGTCGAAGATCTTGAAGGCGATCAGCGGCTCCATCACGTTCAATTGCAGCTGGCCGCCTTCGGCCGCGATGGTCAGGGCCAGGTCGTTGCCGATGATCTGGAATGCCACCTGGTTCACGGCTTCCGGGATAACCGGGTTGACCTTGCCTGGCATGATCGAGCTGCCTGGCTGACGCGCCGGCAGGTTGATTTCGTTGATGCCGGTGCGTGGGCCGCTGGACAGCAGGCGCAGGTCGTTGCAGATCTTCGACAGCTTGACCGCGGTACGCTTGAGCATGCCGGAGAACAGCACGAAGGCGCCCATGTCCGAGGTGGCTTCGATCAGGTCGGCCGCCGGTACCAGCGGGTGACCGCTGATGGTGGCCAGGCGCTGAACGGCCAGGTGCTGGTAACGCGGGTCGGCGTTGATGCCGGTGCCGATCGCGGTGCCGCCCAGGTTCACTTCGGTCAGCAGTTCGGGTGCCAGCGTCTTCAGGCGTGCCAGGTCTTCGCCCAAGGTGGTGGCGAAGGCGCGGAATTCCTGGCCAAGGGTCATCGGCACGGCGTCTTGCAGCTGGGTACGACCCATCTTCAGGACGTGGCTGAATTCTTCACCTTTGGCGGCGAACGACTGGATCAGGCTGTCGAGGCTGGCCAGCAGCGCGTCGTGACCCAAGAGCAGACCCAGGCGAATTGCCGTCGGGTAGGCGTCGTTGGTCGACTGCGCCATGTTCACGTCGTTGTTCGGGTGCAGGTACTGGTACTCGCCTTTCTCGTGACCCATTGCTTCGAGAGCAATGTTGGCAATCACTTCGTTGGCGTTCATGTTGGTGGAAGTACCGGCGCCGCCTTGAATCATGTCCACCACGAATTCTTCGTGGAAATCGCCGCGGATCAGACGGGCACAGGCTTCGCTGATGGCAGCGTGCTTGGCTTCGCTCAGGTGACCCAGCTCGCGGTTGGCGTCAGCGGCAGCTTGCTTGACCATGGCCAGGCCGACTACCAGCTTCGGGTAATGCGAAATCGGAACGCCCGAGAGACGGAAGTTGTTCACCGCTCGCAGGGTCTGGATGCCGTAATACGCTTGAGCCGGTACTTCGAGTACGCCAAGCAGGTCTTTTTCTGTGCGGAATGATGCAGCGGAGGACATGATAGAAATCATCTCAATATGGACCCGGGCTGTGCCGGAACACTGCAAATGCTAGGCTTGTGGAGAATTTTGGGCCAATGCTATTAAACACTGGCCTATGCATATTCGGCATAATGTCGATGTGACGCCGTGTTCGCGGTGAGCGTGTGACCTAAATTGGTGCGTTCCGGGAGGACGTGATGAATCTGGAAAGTAAATGGCTGGAGGACTTCAGTGCCCTGGCCGCCACCCGCAGTTTCTCCCAGGCAGCGGAACGCCGTTTCGTGACTCAACCGGCCTTCAGCCGCAGGATCCGTAGCCTTGAAGCCGCGCTGGGGCTCACCTTGGTCAACCGCTCGCGCACGCCGGTGGAGCTGACGGCGGCGGGCCAGCTGTTCCTGGTCACCGCGCGCACCGTGGTCGAGCAGCTCGGTGAAGTGCTGCGACACCTGCATCATCTGGAAGGCGGGCAGGGCGAAGTGATGCAGGTCGCGGCGGCGCACTCACTGGCACTGGGTTTTTTCCCGCGCTGGATCGCGCAACTGCGCAATGAAGGGTTGAACATCGCTACAAGGTTGGTGGCGACCAACGTCGGCGACGCCGTGCACGCGCTGCGCGAAGGTGGATGCGACCTGATGCTGGCGTTCTACGATCCGGATGCCGCCATGCAGATGGACCCTGAGATCTTTCCTTCCCTGCACCTTGGGCATACCGAAATGCTCCCGGTGTGCGCGGCAGATGAGCAGGGCAAGCCCCTGTTCGATCTGGAGGGCGAGGCCAGCGTGCCGTTGCTGGCCTACAGCGCGGGAGCGTTTCTCGGGCGTTCGGTGAACGGTTTGCTGCGCCAACGCGCGCTGCGCTTTACCACGGTGTATGAAACCGCCATGGCCGATAGCCTCAAGAGCATGGCGCTGGAAGGGCTGGGGATTGCCTGGGTGCCGCAACTGAGTGTGCGCGCCGAGCTGGCGCGCGGTGAACTGGTGGTGTGCGGTGGGCCTCAGTGGCATGTGCCGTTGGAGATCCGTTTGTACCGCTGCGCGTTGGTACGCAAGGCGAACGTGCGGTTGTTGTGGCGCAAGCTGGAAGGTGGCGCTGCCCAAAGTACCTGAGACCGCGGAAACTCAAATGTGGGCTTGCTCGCGAATGCGGTATGTCAGGCAGCATTGATGTTGACTGACCCACCGCTTTCGCGAGCAAGCCCGCTCCCACAGGAGATTTGTGCTGTATTCCATTGACCTGGGAGTCAATAAAACCGGGACTTTGCGCCGTATGACAGATGGTCGCAACAGGGGCTGTTTATCTGCTGTATTGAGGTATACTGCGCGGCCTTCGGCCGGTTACGACCGGCCATAATTCGTACAATCAAGCCACGCATTTTGCGTGGCTTGTTGTTTTTTGATGCGCCTGCGGGCGCCCAGAGAGAAGAGGCACGACGATGAGTGCATTGGTTGGCGTGATCATGGGCTCCAAGTCCGATTGGTCCACCCTTAGCCACACCGCCGATATGCTGGAAAAGCTCGGCATCCCCTACGAGGTGAAAGTGGTCTCTGCCCACCGCACCCCGGACCTGCTCTTCCAGTACGCTGAAGAAGCCGAGGCGCGTGGCATCGAGGTGATCATCGCCGGTGCCGGTGGCGCAGCCCACTTGCCTGGCATGTGTGCGGCCAAGACCCACCTTCCGGTGCTGGGCGTGCCGGTGCAGTCGGCGATGCTCTCGGGCGTCGATTCGCTGCTCTCGATCGTGCAGATGCCAGCAGGTATTCCGGTCGCCACCCTGGCCATCGGCAAGGCCGGTGCGATCAACGCAGCCCTGCTGTCGGCGAGTATCCTGGGCGCCAAGCACCCGCAGTTCCACGAAGTACTGAAAACCTTCCGTGCTGAGCAGACAGACAGCGTCCTGGAAAATCCAGACCCACGCATCGCCTGAGGTTGTTGACGATGAAGATCGGTGTAATCGGTGGCGGCCAGTTGGGTCGCATGTTGGCGCTGGCGGGCACTCCGCTGGGCATGAACTTCGCTTTCCTCGACCCGGCGCCGGACGCTTGCGCCGCCGCGTTGGGCGAACACCTGCGGGCCGATTACGGCGATCAGGATCACCTGCGTCAGCTGGCTGATGAGGTCGATCTGGTGACCTTCGAATTCGAGAGCGTCCCGGCGGAAACCGTGGCGTTCCTGTCGCAGTTCGTGCCGGTTTACCCGAGCGCCGAAGCCCTGCGCATCGCCCGTGATCGCTGGTTCGAAAAGAGCATGTTCAAGGACCTGGGGATTCCGACCCCGGCATTTGCCGACATCCAGTCTCAGGCTGACCTCGACGCCGCCGTGGCCTCCATCGGCCTGCCCGCCGTACTGAAAACCCGCACCCTGGGTTACGACGGCAAGGGCCAGAAGGTCCTGCGCACACCGGAAGATGTCGTGGGTACCTTCGCCGAACTGGGCAGTGTGGCCTGCCTGCTGGAAGGCTTCGTACCCTTCACCGGCGAAGTCTCGCTGATCGCCGTGCGTGCCCGCGATGGCGAAACCAGGTTCTACCCGCTGGTGCACAACACCCACGACAGCGGCATCCTCAAGTTGTCCGTGGCCAGCACCGATCACCCGTTGCAGGCCTTGGCCGAGGATTACTCCAGCCGAGTGCTCAAGCAGCTGAATTATGTGGGCGTGATGGCGTTCGAGTTCTTTGAAGTCGACGGCGGCCTGAAAGCCAACGAAATCGCCCCGCGCGTGCACAACTCCGGGCACTGGACCACCGAAGGCGCCGAGTGCAGCCAGTTCGAAAACCACCTGCGGGCGGTCGCCGGCCTGCCGCTGGGTTCGACCGCCAAGGTCGGCGAAAGCGCGATGCTCAACTTCATCGGTAAAGTGCCGGAGACTGAAAAAGTCCTGGCCATTGCTGATTGCCATCTGCACCACTACGGCAAGGCGTTCAAGGTCGGCCGCAAGGTCGGTCACGCCAACCTGCGTTGTGCAGATCGCGAAACCCTCGCCGCGCAGATCCTCAAGGTCGAAGCGCTCATCGCCGAGTAAAACAGTTTCATGTGGCAGCGGCGGAACCATTCAGGGGCCGCCGTTCTCTCATGGCAGGATGCCAAAGTCTGACTAGGCTTTCGCATAACCAACCAAATCAGAGGGAAATGCCATGGGAATCATCGGAACCATCTTTATCGGCTTGATCGTCGGCCTGCTGGCACGGTTCCTCAAACCGGGCGATGACAGCATGGGCTGGATCATGACCATCCTGCTCGGTATTGGCGGTTCGCTGGCGGCTACTTATGGCGGCCAGGCCTTGGGTTTCTACCAGGCGGGCGAAGGTGCAGGCTTCCTCGGGGCGCTGGTGGGCGCTGTGATCTTGCTGGTGATCTACGGCCTGATCAAAAAGAACTGATTCAAGCGACAAAGTCCTCTCGGCGGCGCAGCCCGGGAGGACTAGAATGCCCGGCGATTTCCTTATCTCTACCGAGCATTTTCATGCGCCGTCTTCTGCTGACTCTTGTTTTACTGAGTACGGGCCTTGCCCATGCCGGCGAGCTGCCGGAAACCGACTGGCTCGAACTGATGCCCAAGTCGGACCAGAAAGCCCTCGAGGCCATGCCCGAAATCGACCACGACTCCCCGGAAGCCAATGGCACCTTCACTGAAAAAGGTGGCATGAAGCAGAGCAAGGGTTTGCCCGCGGTGATGTATTCGACCAGGACCGTAGCGTCGATGAACGACAAGGACATCCGTATCGGTGGTTACCCGGTACCGCTGGAGTCTGACGCCAAGGGCCGTAGCACCTTGTTTTTCCTGGTGCCTTACCCGGGCGCCTGCATCCACGTTCCACCTCCGCCACCCAATCAACTGGTGCTGGTGCGTTATCCCAAGGGCTTGAAGCTGGAGGATATCTACACGCCGCTGTGGGTGACCGGCACGCTGAAGATCGAGAAGGTCAGCAATGACCTGGCGGATGCGGCCTATGCGCTGGATGCGGCGAAGGTGAGAGTGGTGCAGGAGTCGGATTTGTAACTCGCCGGTTGGCATGGCACAGCCAAATGTGGGAGCGGGCTTGCTCGCGAAGGCGATATGTCAGGCAACATTTATGTCAACTGACACTCCCTCTTCGCGAGCAAGCCCGCTCCCACATTGGTTTCATGGTGCTACAGAGATTTGCTGCCGATGCTTACGCCCAAGGTGTGGCTGGCACCCGGTGCCAAAGTCACCACATCCCCCAAGACATTCGCCGTTTCAATGCACAGCATGCGCTGCCAGCCATCGTCGGCCATGTCGCTGAATGCCGCGGCGCGTTCGGTCCACGGGTTCCAGATTACTGCTGAACGTGAGCCGGTACTGGTCAGCTCGATTCGCCGCTCCCAGGCCGGGTCGACAATGCTCAGCCGGCTCGGTGTATCGAGGTAGATGCGATCGGTTTCGCCGGTAAAGCGCAAGTCACCGGCCTGGGTCACGGTTTTCCAGTCGTCCAGGGTCTCGATATAGCTCAAGCCGTCCAGCCCTTCGACATGCACTTCGCGCACATCGCTGACCGCGAAATAGCTGTGCAGCGCCTGGCTGATCGTAACGGTGTCGGTGCCCTGGTTGTGGCTGGTCAGGCTGATATGCAGCTGCTCGTCCAGACGAATGCTCAACTTCAGGTCGACCTGGTGTGGCCAGCCTGGCAAGCCGTCTTCGGGGCAGGGCAAGAGGAATTCGATCTTCAGGTTTTCACCCTCGGACTCGATGCCGCCCAACTCCCAGTCCATCGTCCGCACCAGCCCATGGGCAGTGGCGGGTTCGTTGCTGACGCGCATCGCCTGGACGCTCTGCGGGTTGCGCGCCAGGTTGCCGAACCACGGCCAGCACACCGGCACGCCGGCACGGATGCTTTTGCCGGCCTTGAACACGGCCTCGTCGTTGAGCCAGATCAGCGGCGGTTGCCCAGCCAATTGATAGCTGAGGATGTGCGCACCTTGCTGGGCCACCAGCAATTCGGCCTGACCGTGGCGGATGCGCCAGCAGTTCAGTTCATCCAGTTTGACGGCTTCAACGTTGGGCGTGCTCATGGGACAGCTCTCGATCAGTAACAATGACTGCAATGGACCGCAAAACGCCTGGCGGGTTTAACGCAGCCGGGTTTTAACGAGCCCGGGGCGGAACAGAACGGGTACGGCCGCTGCCATCGATGGCGACAAACACGAACACCGCTTCAGTGACTTTGCGCCATTCGCTGGACAGTGGATCGTCGCTCCAGACCTCGACCATCATCTGGATCGAGCTGCGGCCGATTTCCAGGGCCTGGGTATAAAAGGAGAGCTGAGCGCCCACGGCGACCGGAACCAGGAAGGCCATGCGGTCGATCGCGACAGTGGCCACGCGACCGCCGGCCACCTTGCTGGCCATCGCGGTACCGGCCAAATCCATCTGCGCCACCAGCCAGCCGCCGAAAATATCGCCAAAGCCGTTGGTTTCGCGAGGAAGCGCGGTGATTTGCAGGGCCAGGTCGCCTTGCGGGATCGGATCTTCTTGTTCGAGCTCTATCATGCCGGGGGTGCCTCTGACCCGTGACTCTTCGTAGGTATAGCGGGTGAATAGCCGTCTCGGAAAAACGATTCATCCCCGAACATACTGCGTTCGTCACGTTTTTCGTAAGGCGCCTAAAGGGAAACTCTGCGAAATCGCCTGTGAACCTGAGGCGTTTTCGCACAGCAACCCTTGTTAGCTATCGCTCACTTGCGAGTATATCGGTCGGTAGACTCCGATACGACCGTCGGGTTCTCATTTTGACCATCAAATACGCGCCTCTATGTGCTTTTTCGAACAATTTGCTATCGTGCCGGTCCTGCCCGAGCCCTTGCCAGCGTTGTTGGGGCGGCAGACCTGACTATAAGAGAAGCCCTTGCCATGACCACAGCGCCCTCGAGTATCGCGCAGCCTTCCCAATCCGCACGTCCGCTGACCCGCAACGATTACAAGACGCTATCGCTGTCGGCCCTGGGCGGCGCGCTGGAATTCTACGATTTCATCATCTTCGTGTTCTTCGCCACGGTGGTGGGCAAGCTGTTCTTCCCGGCGGACATGCCCGAGTGGCTGCGCCTGATGCAGACCTTCGGCATCTTCGCCGCCGGTTACCTGGCGCGACCGCTGGGCGGCATCGTGATGGCGCACTTCGGCGACCTGCTGGGGCGCAAGAAGATGTTCACCCTGAGCATCTTCATGATGGCGGTGCCGACCCTGATCATGGGCCTGCTGCCGACTTATGCGCAGATCGGCATGTGGGCGCCGATCCTGTTGCTGCTGATGCGGGTGATCCAGGGCGCGGCGATTGGCGGCGAAGTGCCGGGTGCCTGGGTCTTCGTTTCTGAACACGTCCCGCAGCGGCATGTCGGTTATGCCTGCGGCACCCTGACCAGCGGCCTGACGGCGGGCATCCTCCTGGGTTCGCTGGTCGCCACGGCGATCAACAGCGTCTATACCCCGGTTGAAGTAGCGGATTACGCCTGGCGGATCCCATTCCTGTTGGGTGGCGTGTTTGGTCTGTTCTCGGTGTACCTGCGCCGCTGGCTGCACGAAACTCCGGTGTTTGCAGAGCTGCAACAGCGCAAGGCCCTGGCCGAAGAAGTGCCATTGCGTGCGGTGCTGCGTGACCATCGTGGCGCGATTGCCATTTCGATGCTGCTGACCTGGCTGTTGTCCGCCGCCATCGTGGTGTTGATCCTGATGACCCCGACCGTGCTGCAGACGGTCTATCACTTCTCGCCAACCATCTCGTTGCAGTCCAACAGTGTGGCCATCGTGTTCCTGAGCATTGGCTGCATCATTGCCGGCGCCCTGGCGGATCGTTTTGGCGCGGGGCGCGTGTTCGTGGTCGGTTGCACGGCATTGCTGGCCAGTTCCTGGACCTTCTATCACAGCCTGGCCGACCATCCTGACTGGTTGTTCCCGCTGTACGCCCTGACCGGCCTGCTGGTGGGCACCATCGGTGCGGTGCCGTACGTGATGGTCAAGGCGTTCCCGCCGGTGGTGCGTTTCAGCGGCCTGTCGTTCTCCTACAACGTGGCCTATGCGATTTTCGGTGGGTTGACGCCGATGATCGTCAGCCTGTTGCTCAAGGAGAGCCCGATGGGGCCTGCCTATTATGTGGCGGTGCTTTGCGGAGTCGGGATTCTGGTGGGTGCTTATCTGTGGAAGAAGGGTCGATAATTTTCGACTTTCCTATCGTCTGTACCGTCCCAATCGCCAGCAGGCTGGCTCCCACATTGAAATGCATTCCAATGTGGGAGCCAGCCTGCTGGCGATTGGGGCGCCATAAATCATGTTCTAAAAACTCGAATACTGGCCTTTCATCCAATTGTCATATTTCAGCCATAGAGTGTTCACACGGCCTGCTGATACTTGGCCCCGAATAACACACCCTATCTGCTAGGAGTAAGGCATGAAACTGAAGCGTTTGATGGCGGCAATGACTTTTGTCGCTGCTGGCGTTGCGACTGCCAACGCGGTTGCCGCTGTTGACCCTGCTATCCCGAGCTACACCAAGACCACTGGTGTGTCGGGCAACCTGTCCAGCGTCGGTTCCGATACCCTGGCCAACCTCATGACCCTCTGGGCCGAGAACTACAAAAAAGAATACCCGAACGTCAACATCCAGATTCAGGCCGCCGGTTCGTCTACCGCGCCACCTGCGCTGACCGAAGGCACCGCTAACCTGGGCCCGATGAGCCGCAAGATGAAGGACAACGAGCTGCAAGCCTTCGAAACCAAGTATGGCTACAAGCCAACCGCTATCCCGGTTGCCGTGGACGCCTTGGCTGTATTCGTGCACAAGGACAACCCGATCAAGGGCCTGACCATGGCTCAGGTCGACGCGATTTTCTCCTCGACTCGCCTGTGCGGCGCCAAGACCGACGTCAAGACCTGGGGTGACCTGGGCGTGACCGGTGACCTGGCCAACAAGCCCCTTCAACTGTTCGGTCGTAACTCGGTATCCGGTACTTACGGCTACTTCAAGGAAGAAGCCCTGTGCAAAGGCGACTTCAAGCCAAACGTCAACGAACAGCCAGGTTCGGCTTCGGTTGTGCAGTCGATCAGCAGCTCGCTTAACGGCGTCGGCTACTCGGGCATCGGCTACAAGACTGCCAGCGTGAAAACCGTTGCCCTGTCCAAGAAAGAAGGCGGCGAGTTCATCGAAGACACCGAAGAAAACGCCCTGAACGGCAAGTACCCGCTGTCGCGCTTCCTGTACGTCTACGTCAACAAGGCCCCGAACAAGCCTCTGGCCCCGCTGGAAGCCGAGTTCGTGAAGCTGGTTCTGTCCAAGCAGGGCCAGGAAGTCGTGGTGAAAGACGGCTACATCCCGCTGCCAGCCAAGGTTGCAGCAAAAGCACTGGCTGACCTGGGTCTGCAGGAAGGCGGCGCAGAAGTCGCAAAAAAGTAAAACCCTGAGCCCGAGGTAACCTCGGACTCTGTAGGAGCCGGCTTGCTGGCGATGGTCATCCATCCGCAGAAAATGTGTCGGATGTACCATTTTTCGCCAGCAAGCCGGCTCCTACACCCCCCAAATTCTCGCTCCGCTGCCGGTTTCACCAGGCGGCGGATTTGTTGCGTCACTGCACTGTCATCTTTCTGTCATACAGGATCGCTAGGGTGTGCGAATGAATGATCTGGCCAATTCCACAATGACTACAAATCCCCCCAAGCGAATTGATTTCAATACGCCTGAGCTGCAACGCAAGCGCCGCATCCGCGCGCTCAAGGATCGCCTGACCCGCTGGTACGTCCTGGTGGGCGGCCTTGCCGTTCTCGGTGCGATCACCCTGATCTTTTTCTTCCTCGCCTACGTCGTTGCGCCCCTGTTCCAGGGTGCCAGCCTGACGTCCAGCGACGCCATCACGCCGGCGTGGATGCAAGACGCCGGCAAGCCGTTGATGATCTCCCTGGAAGAGCAGAACCAGGTCGCCATGCGGGTTTCCGACAAGGGCCAGGCACTGTTTTTCGATATCGACAATGGCGCTGAACTCAAACGCGTCGATCTGCCGGTCCCGGTGGGTGCCACTGTGACGTCGATTGGTGACGACCAGCCAGGTCAACCACTGGTGGCGGTGGGCTTCTCCAACGGCCAGGCACTGGTATTCCGTCACACCTACAAAGTCAGCTACCCGGACGGCAAGAAAACCATTACGCCGGCCATCGAGTACCCGTACGGCGAAACGCCAATCGCGCTGAATGAAGCCGGTGGTGCCCTGGAGCACGTCAGCCTCAACGCCAACGATTCGACCCTGATGCTGGTCGGTTCCACCGGTTCGCAACTCAATGTTCTGTCGCTGACCAGCGAAGAAAACATGATGACCGGCGAGATCACCAACGAGCAGAAGCGCATCGACCTGCCGCAGATGACCGAGCCGGTGAAGAACATCTTCGTCGACCCGCGCCAGCAATGGTTGTACGTGATCAACGGTCGCGCCCAGGCCGATGTGTTCAGCCTGCGCGACAAGAGCCTCAACGGTCGCTACAAACTGCTGGAAGACGGCGAAGCGCAAATCACCGCCAGTACCCAACTGGTGGGTGGCATCTCGCTGATCCTCGGCGATTCCAAGGGTGGCCTGGCCCAGTGGTTCATGGCCCGCGACCCGGATGGCGAGCAGCGCCTGAAGCAGATTCGTACCTTCCAGATGGGCACCACGCCTATCGTTGAAATCACCGCTGAGGAGCGCCGCAAGGGCTTCGTTGCCCTCGATGCCGCCGGCAAGCTCGGCGTGTTCCACAGCACCGCGCACCGTACCTTGCTGGTCGACCAGGTGGTCGAGGGCCAGGGCGTGTTCGGTCTGTCGCCACGGGCCAACCGTGTGATCGTCGAAGCCGGCGGCAAGCTGCAACCGTTGCTGCTCGACAACCCGCACCCGGAAGTGTCGTGGAGCGCGTTGTGGAGCAAGGTCTGGTACGAAAACTACGACGAGCCTAAATACGTCTGGCAATCGACCGCCGCCAACACCGACTTCGAACCGAAACTGAGCCTGTCGCCACTGACCTTCGGTACCCTCAAAGCCGCGTTCTACGCCATGCTGCTGGCCGCGCCACTGGCCGTCGCCGCTGCGATCTACACCGCGTACTTCATGGCCCCGGGCATGCGCCGCAAGGTCAAGCCGGTGATCGAGCTGATGGAAGCGATGCCGACGGTGATCCTCGGTTTCTTCGCCGGCCTGTTCCTCGCGCCATATGTAGAAGGGCACTTGCCGGGCATCTTCAGCCTGCTGATGTTGCTACCGATCGGCATCCTGGTCGCCGGTTTCACCTTCAGCCGCCTGCCTGAGTCGATCCGCCTGAAAGTCCCGGATGGCTGGGAAAGTGCGCTGCTGATTCCGGTGATCCTGTTCGTGGGCTGGTTGTCGCTGTACATGAGCCCGTTCATGGAGAACTGGTTCTTCGGCGGCGACATGCGCATGTGGATCTCCCACGACCTGGGTATTACCTACGACCAGCGCAACGCACTGGTGGTCGGTCTGGCCATGGGCTTCGCGGTCATCCCGAACATCTACTCCATCGCCGAAGACGCCGTGTTCAGCGTGCCTCGCGGCCTGACCCTGGGCTCCCTGGCCCTTGGTGCAACGCCGTGGCAGACCATGACCCGCGTAGTGATTCTCACCGCCAGCCCGGGCATCTTCTCGGCACTGATGATCGGCATGGGCCGTGCGGTCGGTGAAACCATGATCGTGTTGATGGCCACCGGTAACACCCCGGTCATGGAAATGAACCTGTTCGAAGGCCTGCGTACCCTCGCCGCCAACGTCGCGGTAGAAATGCCGGAGTCGGAAGTCGGCGGCAGCCACTACCGCGTGCTGTTCCTCTCGGCGTTGGTGCTGTTGCTGTTCACCTTCGTCATGAACACCCTCGCAGAACTGATTCGTCAGCGTCTGCGCAAGAAATACTCGTCGCTTTAAGAAAGGTAGAAGTCTGTGAAACAGAACTCCCTGAAAGGATGGTTCAAGAGCGGCGCCCCGGGCGTCTGGATCAGCGGTGGCGCGGTGTCCATCGCGGTCATCATGACCATTGGCCTGCTGGCGGTGATTGCCGTGCGCGGCCTGGGTCACTTCTGGCCGGCGGACCTGATCCACGCCAGCTACGACGTGCCGGGCCAGGCCAATCACCTGGTCATCGGCGAAGTGGTGCAGAAGGAAGAAGTGCCGCGTGCACGTCTGAAGAGCGCCGGCCTGCCGGTGCCTGAGGATGGCCCGGAGTTCATGACCCGCGAGCTGATCAAGGTCGGCAACCGTGACCTGAACGGCAACGACTTCACGTGGATCGTCGGCGAGTGGCTGACCAACCAGAAGACACCGCCTGAGCTGATGGCGATCGAGCGTCGCGAGTGGGGCAATTTCTACGGCTACCTGGTCAACGTCAAGCAGGACGGCAAGGTCATTGCCGAGGGCGAGGCTGCATGGCCCGAGCTGCAGACGCGGATCAACCGCGTGAATCAACTGGCCGCGCAACTCAAGACCCTGGAAAAAAGCGATATCGGCGCGATCAACGCCGGTCTCGAGCGGATCCGCTTGCACGGTCGCAAACTGGAGCTGGACGGCAAGCTCGACGCGGCCGCGCAAGCGGACATGGAATCCGATCGTGCCGAACTCAATGCCCGTTATCAGGACATCGAAGCACGCCTGGGTGACCTGCACGCGCAGTTCAACCGCGACAGCCTCACCGCCCGCGATGCCAACGGCAAGGAAATCGAAATCGGCCTGGGTAAAGTGGTTCACGCCTACCAGCCGAACGCCATGGGTACCTTCACCAAGATCGGTTTCTACTTCAGCAAGGTCTGGGAATTCCTGAGCGACGACCCGCGTGAAGCCAACACCGAAGGCGGGATTTTCCCGGCGATCTTCGGCACCGTGATGATGACCCTGATCATGGCGATGATCGTGACCCCCTTCGGCGTGCTGGCGGCGGTGTACCTGCGTGAATACGCCAAGCAGAACACGCTGACCCGGGTGATCCGCATCGCGGTGAACAACCTGGCGGGTGTTCCGGCCATCGTCTACGGCGTGTTCGGCCTGGGTTTCTTCGTCTACGTACTGGGTGGCTCGCTCGACCGTCTGTTCTTCCCTGAAGCCTTGCCAGCACCGACCTTCGGTACACCGGGCTTGATGTGGGCTTCGTTGACCCTGGCGCTGCTGGCGGTGCCGGTGGTGATCGTGGCCACCGAAGAAGGCCTGGCGCGGATTCCTCGCACCGTGCGCGAAGGCTCGTTGGCCCTCGGCGCGACCAAGGCGGAAACCTTGTGGAAGATTGTGCTGCCAATGGCCAGCCCGGCCATGATGACCGGCATGATCCTCGCCGTGGCCCGCGCCGCCGGTGAAGTGGCGCCGCTGATGCTGGTGGGTGTGGTGAAACTGGCGCCGTCGCTGCCGGTGGATGGCAACTACCCGTATCTGCACCTGGACCAGAAAATCATGCACCTGGGCTTCCACATCTATGACGTCGGCTTCCAGAGCCCGAACGTCGAAGCCGCGCGGCCGCTGGTGTATGCCACGGCGCTGCTGCTGGTGCTGGTGATCGCCACGTTGAACCTGTCGGCGGTGTACATCCGTAACCACCTGCGCGAGAAGTACAAGGCGCTGGATAGCTAATCACCGCGGCCCCTGTAGGAGCTGGCTTGCCAGCGAAGCTTTTGGCGTCAGTGAGTACGCCTTCGCTGGCAAGCCAGCTCCTACAGGGGACCGGCGCAACACACAGAATTTGAGTAACCCGCAGGCCCGGCCTGCGGCCCCGAACCGAATTTGTTAGCACAGGGAGCCTCCCATGCAGCACGAAGCACATACCCACGGCATCAACATGTCGGCCCTGGGTCGCGACAAACAGAGCCTGAGCCTCGAGCAGGAAACCGTAGCCATCGAAGTGCCGGGCCTGAGCCTGTTCTACGACGACAAACAAGCGCTGTACGACGTCAGCATGAACATCCCGAAACAGCGCGTGACCGCCTTCATCGGCCCGTCCGGCTGCGGCAAGTCGACGCTGCTGCGCACCTTCAACCGCATGAACGACCTGGTGGACGGTTGCCGTGTCGAAGGCGCGATCAACCTGTACGGCAACAACATCTACCGCAAGGGCGAAGACGTGGCCGAGCTGCGTCGTCGCGTCGGCATGGTGTTCCAGAAGCCGAACCCGTTCCCGAAAACCATCTACGAAAACGTGGTCTACGGCCTGCGCATCCAGGGCATCAACAAGAAGCGCGTACTGGACGAAGCCGTTGAGTGGGCATTGAAAGGCGCGGCCTTGTGGGACGAAGTCAAAGATCGTCTGCACGAGTCGGCACTGGGCCTGTCCGGTGGTCAGCAACAACGTCTGGTGATCGCCCGCACCATCGCCGTGGAACCGGAAGTGCTGTTGCTCGACGAACCCTGCTCGGCACTCGACCCGATCTCGACGCTGAAAGTCGAAGAGCTGATCTACGAACTGAAATCGAAGTTCACCATCGTCATCGTGACCCACAACATGCAACAGGCCGCGCGGGTTTCCGACTACACGGCATTCATGTACATGGGCAAACTGGTGGAGTTCGGCGACACCGATACTCTGTTCACCAATCCGGCGAAGAAGCAGACCGAAGACTACATCACCGGTCGTTACGGCTAGGAAAGCTGTGGTTGCTCACTGAACTGACGCTGCGGCCCACCGCACCTTACCGGACGCTCCAAGGACGCCAACATGATTAGCAAAGAAGGCCTTACCCACCACATTTCCGCGCAGTTCAACGCCGAACTGGAGGAAGTGCGCAGCCACCTCCTGGCCATGGGCGGGCTGGTCGAGAAGCAGGTCAACGACGCGGTCACCGCGCTGATCGAGGCCGATTCCGGCCTGGCCCAGCAGGTGCGCGAGATCGACGACCAAATCAACCAGATGGAACGCAACATCGACGAAGAATGCCTTCGCATCCTGGCCCGTCGCCAGCCGGCGGCGTCTGACTTGCGCCTGATCATCAGCATCTCCAAGTCGGTGATCGACCTGGAGCGCATCGGTGACGAAGCGACCAAGATCGCCCGTCGCGCCATCCAGCTGTGCGAAGAAGGCGAAGCACCGCGCGGTTACGTCGAGGTGCGCCACATCGGCGACCAGGTGCGCAACATGGTCCGTGATGCGCTGGATGCCTTTGCCCGTTTCGACGCCGACCTGGCGTTGTCGGTGGCGCAGTACGACAAGATCATCGACCGCGAATACAAGACCGCCCTGCGTGAGCTGGCAACCTACATGATGGAAGACCCGCGCTCTATCTCGCGGGTCTTGAGCATCATCTGGGTCCTGCGTTCGCTGGAGCGTATCGGCGACCACGCGCGCAATATCTCGGAACTGGTGATCTACCTGGTGCGCGGCACTGACGTTCGTCACCTGGGCCTCAAGCGCATGAAGGAAGAAGTTGAAGGGACCAGCGGCGAAACCGCTAATGTTCCGGGCAAATCTGACGATAAGTAAGATTGCCCAACTAAAGCGCCCGGCCTATTGGCCGGGCGTTTTCGTTTGGGGTTCACCGGGATTTTTTAAAGGGGTTGTGGATGAGTAAGGTCAGTGTGTTGGTCGTGGACGATGCTGCGTTCATTCGTGACCTGGTGAAGAAATGCCTGCGCAACTATTTTCCGGGCATGCGCATCGAAGACGCGGTCAACGGCCGCAAGGCTCAGTCGCTGCTGGCCAGGGAAGCATTTGACCTGGTGCTGTGCGACTGGGAAATGCCGGAGATGTCGGGCCTGGAACTGCTGACCTGGTGCCGCGGGCAAGACAGCCTCAAAGGCATGCCATTCGTGATGGTGACCAGCCGCGGCGACAAGGAAAACGTCGTCCAGGCGATCCAGGCCGGCGTTTCCGGTTACGTCAGCAAGCCGTTCACCAACGAGCAACTGATCACCAAGGTCAAGCAGGCGCTGCACAAGGTTGGCAAACTCGACAGCCTGACGAGCGTAGCGGCGACCAAAACGATCTCGGCATTCGGTACCGACACCCTGAACGCATTGACCGGCGCCAAGCCTGCCGTGAGCGCACCGGCGGCCGCTGTACCGTCCCCAGGCTTGCTCAACAGCCCGCCGGTCAAGGCTCCAGTGGTTGCTGCTGCTGGCGGCGGCGGGCGTGGCCAGGGTCAGCTGCGGCTGCCCAACGGCATCCAGCCGTGCGTGATCAAGGCGCTGAGCCTCAAGGAAGCGCTGCTGGTGGTCAAGCGCACCGACAGCCTGCCGCAGGTGCTCGACAGCGCCGTACTGGATCTGGAGCAGGGCGAGAGTGCCGAAGTGGCGCGGCTCAACGGTTACCTGCACGCCGTGGTGGCCCACGAGCCAAAGCCCGACAGCGACTGGCTGCAACTGACCTTCCGCTTCGTCGATCAGGACGCTCAGAAACTGGACTACATCTCCCGCCTGATTGCTCGTGGTACCGCGCAGAAACACTTTATTCCTGGCGCTTAAGACCGCCATCGCGAGCAAGCCCGCTCCCACATTGGAATGCATTTCAAATGTGGGAGCGGGCTTGCTCGCGAAGAGGCCCTGGAAATCACCGTACATCCATCTGAACATCTGCCGACTTCACAGGTCCATTGCGCCTGCTAGGCTCAAACCCAAACCTGACTCGACAGAATCCCGCCCATGTTCGCGCGCCTGCTGTTTTTCTGTGGTCTTTTCATCGCCTCGACTTCGGCCATGGCAGTGACCATCTACAAGTCCACCGACGCCGATGGCGTGGTCTCCTACAGCGACCGCCCCACCAAAGGCTCCAGCGTGTTCACGTTCCGCGATCGCATGGTCGAGAACCTCGAGCGTCAGGTGTATCTCGTCGTCATGAAAAAGGACGGCGTGGACAGTGTCTACGTGCGCAATGACCTCTATGCGCCGGTAGAAATCGAATTGAGTTTCACCGGTTTGAAGAACGTCAGCGGTGCGCCGAGTCGACCCATTCGTCGGGTGATGCCTTTGCGTAGCAGCATTCGCCTTGCGCAGCTCACGCCGACCAAGGCCGGACAGCCACTCGCGTATCTGCCAAAGTTCGAATATTCCCTGGGTGACCCCGCAGGCGCTGCCGTGGCCTACCGATATCCGTACCCCTGGCGTGGCGGGCCGTTTCGCGTGAGCCAAGGCGCCGAAGGCCAGTACAGCCACTTCGGCCCGAGGAATCGCTATGCCATTGACATCGCCATGCCGGAGGGCACGCCGATCATTGCCGCGCGGGGCGGGATGGTGGTGAAGACCGAAAACGGGCAGACCGGGCGTGGCACCGATCCATCAGGCAATTTCGTGCGGGTGCTGCACGATGACGGGACCATGGGCGTGTACCTGCACCTGCAAAAAGGTTCGGTCAGCGTTCGCGAAGGGCAGCGGGTGGGGGTGGGCAGCCCGCTGGCGCTATCGGGCAATACCGGCAACAGCAGCGGGCCGCATCTGCACTTCGTGGTGCAGCGCAATACCGGGATGGGATTGGTGTCGATTCCGTACCAGTTCAAGCAACCGATGGGCGCGTTGCCCAACTTTGCGTTGGGCAAGCGGTGATGGATAGTCTGACGTGACGCCTTCGCTGGCAAGCCAGCTCCTACAGGATCTGCGCATAACCTGTAGGAGCAAGCTTGCTCGCGAAGGGCGCGCCGCGAATCCAGATCAGCCCATCAATCGAGCATCAACACCTTGGCCAGCACAATCTTCGGCCCTTTCATCTTCTTGATGATGATGCGCAGGCCTTCGACTTCCAGCACTTCTTCCTCTTCCGGTACACGCTTGAGGCTTTCGTAGACCAGGCCTGCGAGGGTTTCGGCTTCGACGTGGTCCAGGTCAATGCCCAGCAGCCGCTCGACCTTGAACAGTGGCGTATCACCCCGTACCAGCAGCTTGCCCGGTTGATAGGCGAGGATGCCGCGCTCGGCCTTGCGATGTTCGTCCTGGATATCGCCTACCAGCACTTCCAGCACGTCTTCCATGGTCAGGTAACCGATGATGTTGCCATCGGCTTCCTCGACCACGGCGAAGTGCGAGCCGCCCTTGCGGAACTGCTCCAGCAATTGCGACAACGGCATGTGCCGCGACACGCGCTCCAGCGGACGGGTCAGTTCGGCCAGGTTGAACGACTCGGGAATGTGGTCCAGGGCCGCCAGTTCAAGCAGCAGGTCCTTGATGTGCAGCAGGCCGACGAACTCCTGGCGCTCGCTGTCATATACCGGGTAACGGCTGAACTTGTGGCGACGGAACATCGCCAGGATTTCCTTGAGCGGTGCATTGAACTCCAGGGTCACCAGGTCTTCGCGGGAGTTGGCCCAGTCGACCACTTCCAGTTCACCCATTTCCACGGCCGAGGCCAGTACGCGCATGCCCTGGTCGCTCGGGTCCTGGCCACGGCTGGAGTGCAGGATCAGTTTCAGTTCTTCGCGGCTGTAATGGTGCTCGTGATGCGGGCCGGGTTCGCCTTGCCCTGCGATGCGCAGGATCTGGTTGGCGCTGGCGTTGAGCAGGTAAATGGCCGGGTACATGGCCCAGTAGAACAGGTACAGCGGCACCGCGGTCCACAGCGACAGCAATTCCGGTTTGCGGATGGCCCAGGATTTCGGGGCGAGCTCGCCGACCACGATGTGCAGGTACGAAATGATGAAGAACGCGGTGAAGAACGACACGCCCTTGACCACTTCCGGCGACTGTACGCCGACCGTTTCGAGCACCGGCTCGAGAATGTGCGCGAACGCCGGCTCACCGACCCAGCCGAGGCCGAGGGAGGCGAGGGTGATACCCAATTGACACGCCGACAGGTAGGCATCGAGCTGACTGTGCACGGTGCGCAGGATGTGTCCGCGCCAGCCGTGTTGTTCAGCGATGGCTTCGACCCGGGTCGAGCGCAATTTGACCATGGCAAATTCCGCCGCAACGAAAAAGCCGTTGAGCAACACCAGGATCAGAGCAAAAAGAATCATGCCGAAGTCGGCGAATATTGTTGCGAGGGTCAAGCCAGGGGAAGGGTCCATGATGGAGTTTTGCGGGTTCCGTGTAATCGAAAGGAAAGAAAAAAGTGCACCTGAAAGGCAGGCACAAGTCAGCCAATGTAGCGGCTGACCGTGCGATTGCCTAGTGGCGCGTGCTGGCCGGTATCAGTCAGTGGTGCTGATAACCCGTGATCTGCTGACCTGCGCGGGCGAAAAGTGGCAGGTAAACGTGCTGCCGTGCCCCGGCACACTGCTGATTTCCATCCGCGCGCGGTGGCGCAACAGCACGTGTTTGACGATGGCCAGGCCCAGCCCGGTGCCGCCGGTGTTGGAGTTGCGGCTGGAGTCGACGCGGTAGAAACGTTCGGTCAGGCGCGGCAGGTGTTTGCTGTCGATGCCGATCCCGGAGTCCTGCACGCTCAGGTGCGCGCCTTGGTCGTCGCCCCACCAGCGAATGCGGATGTTGCCTTCGGCCTGGGTGTATTTCACCGCGTTGAACACCAGGTTGGAAAACGCGCTGCGCAATTCCGCTTCACTGCCCTTGAGCAGGATCGTCGGGTCGGCTTCCAGGGTGATTTTCTGGTTTTTCTGGCCGGACAGCTGCTGGGCGTCACCCTTGATCGATTGCAGCAAGCCGTCGATGGCCACCGGCTGGTTATCCGACGGGTAATCGGTGGCTTCCAGTTTGGCCAGCAACAGCAGGTCGTTGAGCAAGGTCTGCATGCGCCCACCTTGCTGCTGCATTTGCTGCAGGGCGCGGGTCCAGCGCGGGTTCACTTCCTCGACGTTGTCGAGCAGGGTTTCCAGGTAGCCACAGATCACCGTCAGCGGCGTGCGCAGTTCGTGGGAAACGTTGGCGATGAAGTCTTTGCGCATCTGTTCCAGCTGATGGATGCGCGTCACGTCGCGCACCAGCATCAGGTGTTCATTGTTGCCGTAGCGAGTGATGTACAGCTGGATCCGCATCCGATCGTTGGTCGGCGAAGGGATTTCCAGCGGTTCGGCGTAGCTGTCCTGCTCGAAGTATTCCTTGAAGCGCGGATGGCGTACCAGGTTGGTCACCGGCTGGCCGCTGTCCTGCGGCGTCTTTAAGCCCAGCAGGGTTTCAGCGGCGCGGTTCCACCATTCCAGGTTGCCATCGCTGTCGAGCATGACCACCGCGTCCTTCAAGGCGGCGGTGGACTCCTGGACCCGGTCGATGACCGCTTGCAGGCGTCCGCGAACGCGTTGGTCGCGACGTTGCAGGTGGTAGATGCTGTCGAATACTTCGCCCCACAGGCCGTAGCCATCGGGTGGCGCTTCATCGGGTTTGTGCAGGCGCAGCCATTCGTGCAGGCGCAGCAGTTGCTTGAGGGTCCAGGCCAGGTAAACGCCAAGTCCCGCGGCGAGGCTCCAGCCGTAGTAGCCGGTGATCAGGCCGATCACCAGGCAGGCGGTGACCAGCAGCAGCATGTGGCGAATCAGGGTGCCATGCCAGTTTTGGTTCACTTGAAGCGCGTCCTTGTCAGCTTGTCGGGCGGTGAACGTCCGGATCAGGCTTTGGTAGAAAAACGATATCCGGTTCCGCGCACGGTTTGTACCAGGTTTTCGTAGGCATCGCCGAGGGCTTTGCGCAGGCGCCGGATGTGCACGTCGACGGTGCGCTCCTCGACATACACGTTGCCGCCCCAGACCTGGTCCAACAACTGGCCACGGGTGTAGGCGCGTTCCTGGTGGGTCATGAAGAATTGCAGCAGACGGTATTCGGTCGGCCCCATTTCCGCCGGTTTGCCGTCGATGGTCACGCGGTGGCCGATCGGGTCGAGCAGCAGGCCGCCGACTTCGATTGGCGCTTCGCCATCGCTAGGGCCGGCTCGGCGCAGCACTGCCTTGAGGCGCGCGACCAGCTCGCGGGGGGAAAAGGGTTTGGTGATGTAGTCATCGGCGCCGACTTCCAGGCCCTGGATCTTGTTGTCCTCTTCGCCCTTGGCGGTGAGCATGATGATCGGGATGTCCCCGGTCAGCTCGTCGCGCTTGAGGCGGCGGGCCAGCTCGATGCCGGACGTGCCGGGCAGCATCCAGTCGAGCAGGATCAGGTCCGGCTTGCGGTCGACGATAATGGCGTGGGCCTGCTGGGAGTTCTCCGCCTCCATGCAGTCATAGCCGGCCATTTCCAACGCAACGGCGATCATTTCGCGAATGGGTGCTTCGTCGTCGACGATCAGAATGCTCCTGCCAACCATGCGTTAATCCTCTTGTCATTTAACTGTCTTGCGCCGCATTAGATAACGGAATTATTGCAGTCGTGTGACAGTATTTTAGTCCCCCGGCGATTGTCATGAACCTGGACTAAGCTCTAAGTCCGAATCCTGACAACCACAAACGGAAGGTTTCCATGAAACACATTGCTCAATCCTGGAAGGCTTTGCTGGTGACTGCTGCGCTAACGCTGCCGACCATGGCCTTCGCCGCCGACCCGGCGATGATGAAAGATGGGATGATGGTCGACCATAAGGGCATGACCCTGTACACGTTCGACAAAGACTCGGGCGGCAAGTCGATGTGTAACGACGAGTGCGCCAAGAACTGGCCGCCATTGATGGCTCCGGCGGGTGCCACGGCGTCTGGCAAGTGGAGCGTCATCAAGCGCGATGACGGTACCAGTCAATACGCTTACGACGGCAAGCCGATGTATACGTTCGTGAAAGATGAAAAGCCGGGAGACATGAAGGGCGACAAGATGAAGGACGTCTGGCACGTCATGCATGAGTCGCAAAAATAACCGGTGCCGTAATTCGCAAAAAGATCGCAGCCCCTGTAGGAGCTGCCGAAGGCTGCGATCTTTTAACATCCTCAACGCAACCCGTAATCCAGCACAATCCCGACAAAAATCGCCAACCCGGCCCAATGGTTGTGCAAGAACGCCTTGAAACAACGCATCCGGTCTTTGCTACGGGTGTACCAGAACTCCCAGGCAAAACAGCCCGCCGCCACCGCCAGACCGAGGTGGAACCAGCCCCCCAGCTCGAATTTCGAACCGGCCAGCAACAGGCAACTCAACGCCAACCCCTGCAAGGTCAGGATGATCACCCGGTCGGCCTCGCCAAACAGGATTGCCGTGGATTTCACGCCGATCTTCAAGTCATCGTCGCGGTCGGTCATCGCGTAGTAGGTGTCATAACCCACCGTCCACATCAGGTTGGCGATGTACAGCAGCCAGGCTGCCGCCGGCAGTTCGCCGGTTTCAGCGGTGAACGCCATCGGCATGCCCCAGGAGAACGCCGCCCCCAGCACCACCTGTGGGTAATAGGTGTAGCGCTTCATGAATGGGTAGCTGAACGCCAACGCCAGGCCGCCGAGTGACAACCAGATGGTGGCGGCATTGGTGCACAGCACCAACAGGAAACTCACGCCCATCAGCAGCGCAAAGAACACCAGGGCTTCCCGGGAACTGATCTTGCCGCTCACCAGCGGTCGCTGCTCGGTGCGTTTCACATGGCCGTCGACCTTGCGGTCCGCCCAATCATTGATCACGCAGCCGCCCGCACGGGTCAGCACCACGCCGAGGACGAAAATCACGATATTGGCCAGGGACGGCGAGCCCTTGCCGGCAATCCACAGCGCCCACAGCGTCGGCCACAGCAGCAGGTAGATGCCGATCGGCTTGTCCATGCGCGTCAGCTGAATGAAGTCCCAGGCCCGGGGATTCAAGCGGTTCAAGGACTTGAGCAGGCTCTGGTACATCAGCAATTCTCCGGATCGGCGCCGGCGGCGCTCCACAGGGTCGGCAGGAAGATCTCGGCCACCAGCACACTCAAGGCGCCACGGTCGAAGCGCGAGCGACGGCCCCACAGCCCAGGCGCTCGCACGTCCGTCGGCAGCCACGCCTGAGGATAGTGACAAACCTCGATGGCCCGGCGCTGGAAGGCGTGATCGCAAAACAGCAATTCGCCCAGGGAGCGACTGCCCAGCTCGTCCATGTGCAAGCCGTCGCCCTGTAGCGCACTGCGTGCCGCGACGCTGCGGGCAAACACCCAAGCCTCGCCATGACCACGCAGATACACCTCGCGCACCCAGCCCTCACTGGCTTCGGCCAGGTCCAGGGCGGCACATTCGTCAGCGCGCAGAGGCTGCCAGCCTTCGAACAGCGGCGTGACGCTGAAGCCGTCATTCGACAAACGGGTCAGGCGACGGGTCAGTGATCCTTCGTCGAACAACCAGTCGAGGGTAGACGTGTCGGGGAGGGGAGCGAGTTGGCTTCTGGTCACCCAGAATGGGGGTTTTGAGTGCGGCACAGTGAGTCATTATTGGCAGCAAATGAGGCGGCGAGCTTACCATGTCAGCTGATAAGTTTGAGTGATCCGGGCGTCCATTGCGCCGAACACGCTTGCATCTGTCCGGCCCCATCAGTACAAAACGCCCTGAGCCGGACAGCAGCACTTTATCCATCGACCGTTCGCGCCAGTAAAAGCCTGAATTTGAGGAAGTACCTGAATGAAAAAGTGGCAATGTATCGTCTGCGGCCTGATCTATAACGAAGCCGACGGTTGGCCCGATGACGGCATCGCGCCGGGCACCCTGTGGCAAGACGTGCCGGAAGACTGGCTGTGCCCGGATTGCGGCGTCGGCAAAATGGATTTCGAAATGATCGAAATCAACTGAGACAATTAGAGGAGTAAGGAATGAACGCACCTGTCGTCATCATTGGTACCGGGCTGGCTGGCTACAACGTCGCCCGCGAGTTTCGCAAACTCGACAGCGAAACCCCGCTGCTGCTGATTACCGCCGATGACGGGCGCTCCTACTCCAAGCCCATGCTCTCTACTGGATTCGGCAAGAACAAGGATGCCGACGGCCTGAGCATGGCCGAACCGGGCGCGATGGCCGAGCAGTTGAAGGCCGAAGTGCGTACCCATACCCGCATCAGTGGCATCGACCCGGGCCACAAGCGGCTGTGGATCGGCGAGGAAGCGGTGATCTACCGTGACCTGGTGTTGGCCTGGGGCGCCGAAACCGTGCGCGTGCCCATCGAAGGCGACGCAGCGGATTGCGTATTCCCGATCAACGACCTGGAAGACTACGCGCGCTTTCGCGCGGCAGCGAAGGGCAAGCGACGGGTATTGTTGCTGGGCGCCGGCCTGATCGGCTGCGAATTCGCCAACGACCTGACCCTGGGTGGCTACGAGGTGCAACTGGTTGCGCCGTGCGAGCAGGTCATGCCGACCCTGTTGCACCCGGCGGCGGCCGCAGCGGTCCAGGCCGGGCTGGAAAGCCTGGGCGCACGCTTCCACCTCGGCCCGGTACTCAATCGCCTGCAGCGGGTTGCTGACGGCCTGGAAGCCCATCTTTCCGACGGTCAGGTCATTCCGTGCGACGTGGTGGTCTCGGCCATTGGCCTGCGTCCGCGCATCGACCTGGCCGCGGCTGCCGGTTTGCAGGTTAATCGTGGTGTGATGGTCGACCGGCACCTGCAAACCTCCCACGCCAACATCTACGCCTTGGGTGACTGCGCCGAGGTCGATGGGCTGAATCTGTTGTACGTGATGCCCCTGATGAGTTGTGCGAGAGCGCTGGCCCAGACTCTCGCCGGTAACCCGACGGTGGTCAACTATGGTCCGATGCCCATTACCGTGAAAACCCCGGTCTGCCCCTTGGTGGTATCGCCGCCACCACGGGGTTCGGAGGGCGTCTGGACGGTCGAAGGGCAGGGCGCCGACATCAAGGTTTTATGCCGCGATAGCAACGGCAAACTGCTCGGATATGCCCTGACAGGCGCGGCCGTGATGGAAAAACTGGCCCTCAACAAAGAGCTTCCGGCACTGCTGGCGTAAATACCGGTCGTTCTGTCGGAATAACCCCCCTTTTGCTCAAACATTGGCCGCGCCGACACTGGCGCGGCTCCTCGCTGCGTGCCATCCTCACTCCCGTCTGCCGCAGAGTAGAGCACCTGCGGCGCTTTGGGCGCTGCTCCGCAGAGAGCAGCACGGACATAACAACAACAAACCGTCAAAGGGGCTTCACTCATATGCGTAAACCAGAACTCGCCGCAGCCATTGCTGAAAAAGCAGATCTCACCAAAGAGCAGGCCAACCGCGTCCTCAATGCCGTTCTCGAAGAAATCACCGGCGCCCTGCACCGCAAGGACAGCGTGACGCTGGTAGGTTTCGGCACCTTCCTGCAACGCCACCGCGGTGCCCGCACCGGCAAAAACCCGCAAACCGGTGAGCCGGTTAAAATCAAGGCCAGCAACACTGTTGCGTTCAAGCCGGGTAAGTCGTTGAAGGATAGTGTTAATCCGTAATTTGCCTCCCCTTTGCGGGGTTGCTGAAAAAATGGGCACGCCAACAAGGTTGGGTGCCTATTTTTTTGTCTCGACTCCGCCCTTTGTAGGAGCTGGCTTGCCAGCGAAGGCGGTGTGTCAGGCACCATCAAACTGCAAGCGATACGCGGCCGCCACCAATCGGAGGATCCTTAAGTTTGAAGGAAATTTCCGAAAGGTTTGCGAGAGGGAAAAATCAAAGGATCGCAGCCTGCGGCAGCTCCTACAGGAGAGTGCACGCGCGAGGTGGGGGGCTTACAAACGGCGAGTTTCAAATCCTTAAACACGGTTCGAAAATGATGAAATTGCTTACAAAATTGAGGAAGCATCCGACGCTTTTTTAAGGTTGGCCTTCGGAAGCGCGAAGGTTAGCGTGGTCACTCCAATATTCCTCGGAGATTCACCATGCCCAAGGTCAATGATTTACCCGCCGGATCGGAAACCGAAAGCACTACCCCGTACATGTCCGCGACTTCCAGAAAGTTGCACCAGGCTGCCAATCGCGCCCTGGACCATTACCTGAAACCCAATGCCCTGGTCATGACCGGCGCCCATACGCCCAGCACGATCTTTGTCGTGGCACCGGACATCGACAACGAAACGCTGTTGGCCCACGCCTGTGAGTCGTTGGCCTCGGCGAACGTGATGGCGAGTGAAATCGCCGCGATGCTGGAAGGGGCGCACCGCAGCACGATGTTGGCGCTGCAGCAGGTGATCATGCTCGGTGAGTTGGCGGTCAATCGGGTGCTGGATAATGTTGCCCCGTCGCAACCTGTTTGAGCCCTAAAAGGAGAGCTGTCGTCAGTGACTTGGTAGTCATCGGCGTCAAAAAACCTGGCATCTCCTCCTAACGTATCGCGAAGGTGGCATTCTGGCTTTTAATCGCTACACTGCGCCGGCCGTTCATTTTTCTTTTGAGGCTGTGCACATGAAATTTCGTTTTCTGCTGTGGATGATGGGTCTATTGATGAGCCGGGCCAGTCGCTCCAATCCTGCGTTCCAGCAGCAGCTGGGTGACAAGGCGTTGGTGTTTCAGCTGCAGACCCTGGACGGGAAAGTAGCGCGGCACTTCCGGGTGAAGGATCAGCGCATTACCAGCAAGGCGGGTGTGCACGATGAGCCGGCGTTTGCGATTGCCTTCAAGGACGCGGCGTACGGCTTTGCCACGATGCAGGCGAAGAACAAGCAGTTGGCGTTCATGACGGGGATCCAGGACAAGTCGATTCAGATCAAGGGCAACCCGGCGCTGGTGATCTGGTTCCAGGGGTTGACCAAGTATTTGAAGCCGAAGAAGCCGAAGAAGGTGTAGGAGCAAGCTCGCTCCTAAAGGGGTGGCGTTCCGATGAGGTACTTCACCCCTGGCTGAATTGCGACGCGAGTTCGCGCAGCATCACTTCGGCTTCAAGCACCTTGCTGACGACGTCTTCAGCCTTGGCGCGGCTCAGGCCGAGGCGCTCCAGCAGGGCGTCGGGGATGTCTTCGTCCGGTCCGGAGCCGATGCCTCGGCTGCGCAGCAGGCGCACGGCGAGGCACACCAGGTTCGGGTACTCGGCGAACGTGCCGTCGTAGGTCGGGTCGTGCTGGAAGCGCAGCGCGGTGGTGAGCTCTTCCGGCATGTCCCAGTAGCGCATCAGCCATGAGCCGATCTGTTCACGGCTGATGCCCAGCAGGTGTTGTTCCACAAAGCTGTGGCACAGGTGCGGGTTGACCTCCATGTGCCGGCAGATCAGCGAGAAGTGCGGCGGGAACACGTGGGCCAGCAACAGGTAGCCGAAGTTGTGCAGCAGGCCCGCCAGGTAGGTCAGGCCCGCTTCCGGGCGCTGGGCGCGGGGCATGGCGCGGGTCAGGCCTTCGATGACCGCGGCCGTGTAGATCGATTGCTGCCAGTAGGGTGTGCTGTGTTGCGGGTGGTCCTTGGGCAGGCTCAGGGTTTTGCCCAAGGCCAGGCCCAGCGCCAGGTTGATCACCAGGTCGAAACCCAGTACCCGGACGATCGCGTCTTCCACCGAACGGATCTTGCCCGGTGAGGCGTAGTACGGCGATGCCGCCCAGCTCACCACTTGTGCGGCCAGCGCCGGGTCGGTTTCGACCACGCCGGTAATGTCGTCGATGGTGGCGTTGGGATCGACGCGCAGCTTGATGATCTTCTGCGCCGTTTCGGCCAGCGGTGGAATCTCGATGGTCGCTTCCAGTCGTTGCTGGATGCGGCGCGCGGTGAACGCCTGGACGGCCTGGGAGATTTCCTCGCGGTCATCGTCAGGGCGATCGAGGTTGGGGCGGATGCTGCTCAGGTTCTCGCCGAAGTTGGCGGCGCTGGCCTTGGTCAGCATGGACCGGAAGGCTTCACTGCTGATCTCCAGCAGTACGCCCGGCTCCCCCGAGTTGACCAACACCATGGGCTCGCGCAACAGGCTTTCTTCGTACAGGCAGGGCGAGCTGGTCAGCGATGGCAAGCCCGGCAGCAGGCTCAGGTGGTGCTTGCCGAGCATTTTTTCCAGGCGTTCGGTCGACACGGCCGTGAGCCGCCGGCCGGTGAGTTCGGTCAGGCGATTGAGGTCGAGCAATTGGCTCTGCGGATACAACACCATCAGCGAACCGACACTGTCGTCGAGCAGCACGGCCTGGACTTTGCGCGCGGCATTCAGGCCGTGGTGGTCGAGCACTTCTTCGAAGGCGATGCCCATTTTGTCCAGCAGCAGACGAATGACCGACGGAGCGTGCGGAGTATCAGGTGCGAGGGCAACTTCGGTCATGGTCTGTATCCGGTTCAAAACAATTTCAGGAGTATAACCAGCTTGCTCAAAGCCATGGCCTGGAAACTGAGACGGTGCTCACACTTGGCCGTATTGCTGCCCATGGCGCAACCAGCGGTCGAGTAATGGGCTGACATGCTCAGGCCAGCGTTCCAGCAAGGCCTGGGCGGCGTCGCGTACGGCGGGCAGCAGATCGGCGTCGCGCATCAGGTCGGCGACCTTGAATTGGAGCAGGCCGGTTTGCCGGGTGCCGAGCATTTCGCCGGGGCCGCGCAGCTCGAGGTCCTTTTCGGCGATCACGAAGCCGTCGTTGGTTTCGCGCATGATACCCAGCCGCTGGCGTCCGATCTGTGACAACGGCGGATGATAGAGCAGCACGCAATGGCTGACCGCGCTGCCCCGTCCGACGCGGCCGCGTAACTGGTGGAGTTGCGCCAGGCCCAGGCGTTCGGGGTTTTCGATGATCATCAGGCTGGCATTGGGCACGTCGACGCCGACTTCGATCACGGTGGTGGCGACCAGCAGCTGCAGGTTGCCCGCCTTGAACTGGGCCATCACTTCGGCTTTTTCGGCAGGTTTCATGCGGCCGTGAATCAGCCCCACTTTCAACTCGCCGAGGGCCGCGGTGAGGTCTTCGTAGGTGGTTTGCGCGGCCTGGCAGGTCAACTCTTCCGACTCTTCGATCAGCGTGCATACCCAGTAGGCCTGACGCCCTTCGGCGCACGCACCCCGTACCCGTTCGATGACTTCGACGCGCCGTGTATCGGTGATCAGTACGGTGTTCACCGGGGTTCGGCCAGGTGGCAACTCATCGAGGATCGAGGTGTCGAGGTCGGCGTAGGCGCTCATGGCCAGGGTGCGAGGGATCGGTGTGGCAGTCATGATCAACTGATGCGGGCACATGCGCCCGCCGACCCCTTTCTGCCGCAACGCCAGGCGTTGTTGCACGCCGAAACGGTGCTGTTCATCGATGATCACCAGCGCCAGGTTCTGGAACTGCACTTCGTCCTGGAACAGCGCGTGGGTGCCTACCACCATGGGTGTGCCGTTGGCGATCTGCTCCAGCGCGCTCACACGGTTCTTGCCCTTGAGCTTACCGGCCAGCCAGGCGACTTCGATGCCCAGCGGTTCGAGCCAGCGCTTGAAGGTGATGTAGTGCTGCTCGGCGAGAATCTCGGTCGGTGCCATCAGCGCGACCTGATAACCCGCCTCCAGGGCCTGCAGGGCGGCAAGCGCGGCGACCACTGTCTTGCCGGCGCCGACGTCACCTTGAATCAGGCGCAGCATCGGCTCGTGCTGACTGAGGTCGTAGGCAATTTCGTTGCCGACCCGCTGCTGTGCGCCTGTGGGGCTGAAGCCGAGGTTGGCCAGGTACTTGCCCGGCAGCCGGGTGGCCTTGGGCATCGCCGGTGCGCGCAGCGAACGCATGCTCTCGCGCAGCCGTTGCTGGGACAGTTGATGGGTCAGCAGTTCTTCGAAGGCCAGGCGATGCTGGGCCCAGTGATGACCCAGGGCGAGTTCGTCCACATCGGCATCGGCAGGCGGGTTGTGCAGGTAGCGGATCGCATCGGCCAGCGGCGCCAGTTGGTAATCCCGGGCCAGCTCCTTTGGCAGCCAGTCGGGCAGGCTGCTGGGGCCGAGCAGGGTCAGGGTTTGCATGCACAGCTGGCGTAGGCGCTGTTGAGTCAGGCCTTCGGTGAGCGGGTACACCGGGGTCAGGGTTTCATCCACGGGCGGCGGTTCGTCGCCGGTGATGGCGCGGTATTCCGGGTGGTAGATCTCCAGCCCCGAGGCGCCGGGCCGCACTTCGCCGTAGCAGCGAATCCGTGTGCCACGCTTGAGGCCTTCTTTCTGTGCGTTGCTGAAATGGTAGAAGCGCAGGCTCAGGCCGCCGGTGCCGTCCTGCATGCGCACGACGAGGCTGCGGCGCCGGCCCATGACCACGTCGGCGCCGCTGACGGTGCCTTCGACGACGGCGTCCTGTCCCGGTCGCAAGTGGCCGATCGGCACCACGCGGGTGCGATCCTGGTAACGCAGCGGCAGGTGAAACAGAACGTCCTGGAGATTTTCCAGGCCGACCTTGGCGAGTTTTTCGGCCATGGCTTCGCCAACACCCTTGAGTGCCGTCACCGACACTTGCGACAACTCGGTCATGGCGTTGCTTAACCCGCCGTTACCGGTGCCGCGGGTTTGGCCACCGAGCACAGGCGAATGGAATCAGCGAGGATTTCAATGGCCTTCGGCCGCGGGAAGCTCGCACGCCAGGCGATGGCCACGGTGCGATAGGGCGCTGGTGGCGACAGCGGGCGAACTTCGATCACGCCGGGGGCGTAGTGATGGCTATCGACTGCCGACAGCGGCAGGATCGAAATGCCGAGGCCGGAAGCCACCATGTGGCGGATGGTTTCCAGTGAGCTGGACTCCACCGTGGTGTGCTTGGCGCCGTCGTTGCCCTTGGTCAGGGTCGGGCAGGCTTCGAGTACCTGATCGCGGAAGCAATGGCCTTCGCCGAGCAGCAGCAGGCTCTTGTCGTTGAGCAGGCTGGCGTCGATGGTTTCTTTCTGTGTCCACGGGTGCTGGGCCGGCATCAGGACATAGAACGGCTCGTCATAGAGCTGCAAGGTCAGCACGTCGGCTTCGTTGAACGGCAGGGCGATGATGATCGCGTCGAGCTCGCCGTTGCGCAGTTTGTCGCGCAGCACGTGGGTGAAGTTTTCTTCGATGTACAACGGCATCTGCGGGGCAACCCGGTGCAGTTGCGGAATCAGGTGCGGAAACAGGTACGGGCCGACGGTATAGATCGCACCGACCTTCAGGGGGGCGGTGAGCTGGTTCTTGCCGGCCTGGGCCAGTTCGCGGATGCCTTGGGCCTGTTCAAGCACTTTTTGCGCCTGGGCGACGATCCCTTCGCCGACCGGGGTCAAGCGCACGGCGCTTTTGCTGCGCTCGAAAATCAGCACACCGAGTTCGTCTTCAAGCTTTTTCACGCCCACCGACAGGGTTGGCTGGCTGACGTGACAACGCTCGGCGGCATGGCCGAAGTGCTGTTCTTGGGCGAGGGTAACGATGTAGCGTAATTCTGTGAGGGTCATAGCAAGCGTCCATGAAGTTGCAGGCCAAGCATACCGGCTGCAATCGATAGACGCACGTTATCAGACTGTGTGTGCCGCGTGACACAGGGCGATGCAAAAGGCAAAAAAGATCGCAGCCTGCGGCAGCTCCTACACGGGTTACTGCGATCCCTGTAGGAGCTGCCGAAGGCTGCGATCTTTTGATTTGTTGCGTTTACCGCCGACGCTTCTCCAGCGAATAAACAAACGGCGCAACAATTTCGATGGAGCCATTGGTCAGCATGTCTGCCGGTGGCTTGGGCAGCGGTTGCGCGCGGCGGATCATTTCCAGGGTTGCCCGGTCCAGGTCCGCGGTGCCGGAGGCACCCACCAGCTCAAACGACAGCACGTTGCCTTCCCCATCCACCACAAAGCGCAGCCGGTTCATGCCTTCCTTGCCCCGAGCCTGTGCACTGGCCGGGTACTTCTTGTACTTGGCCAGGTGGGCGAGCAGGGTGCCTTGCCAGCTCGCTTTGGCGGCCAGTTGAGCAGGGGACGGACCCGGCGCAGGCTGGGCGGATTTCTCCGTCGGAGCCGGGGTCGGTGGCGCCTCGCTCGGCTTGGCTTCCGACGGTTTTTCCTTCGGCGGCTCGGGCTTTTTCTCTACCGGCTTGGGCGGTTGCGGCTTCGGCTTGGGTTTGGCCGGCTTGGGCACGGCAATTTCGGCCTTCGGCGCTTCGGCAAGCTTGGGTATCGGCAGTTCTTCAACCGGAGCGGGTGGTTGCGGTGGCGTGACGACCTTCGGCGGTGCAGGCGGTGGCGGGGCGGGAACCGGCGCCAGCTCGACCATCATTGCCTGGGGCGGCAATTCGATGGGCGGGTGGGCGGTCCAGTTCACAGCCAGCGCGATCGCCAGCGCGTGAATGCCCAGCACAATCGCCAGGCTACCGCTGTAACGCGTCAACTTATGGCGCGTAGTGATCATTTCTTGGCTGCCGTCTCAAGTCCGACCAGGCCCACCTTCAGGTAACCGGCGGCACGCAGATTATCCATCACGCTCATCAGGTCGCCGTAATCCACACCTTTATCGGCCTGGAAGAAGATCGTCGTGTCTTTCTTGCCCTGGGTCCTTGCGTCGAGCGTGGCGCCCAGTGCTTCGGCCTTCACTTCGTCTTCGCCAAGGAACAGGCGCTGGTCAGCCTTGACGCTGAGGAACACCGGTTTCTCCGGCCGCGGCGCCGGTTTGGCGGTGGACGCAGGCAGGTCGACCTTGATGTCCACGGTGGCCAGCGGAGCCGCCACCATGAAGATGATCAGCAACACCAGCATCACGTCGATAAACGGCGTGACGTTGATTTCGTGGTTTTCGGACAGATCGTCGTCTGCCCCTTCTTTCAAATGCAGGCCCATGGCCGATTACCCCACTTTCACCATGTGCGGATGCGAGCTGCGCTCGGGCTGGTGGTCGAGGTCGCGGCTGACCAGCAGCAGGACTTCTGCCGACGCATCGGATACCTGCGCCTTGTAACCGGCGATGGAGCGGGCGAACACGTTGTAGATCACCACCGCAGGGATCGCTGCAACCAGGCCCAGTGCGGTCGCCAGCAGGGCTTCGGCGATGCCGGGGGCGACGACGGCGAGGTTAGTGGTCTGGGTCTTGGCGATGCCGATGAAGCTGTTCATGATGCCCCATACGGTACCGAACAGGCCGACGAACGGCGCGGTGGAACCGATGGTGGCGAGCACGCCAGTGCCGCTGCTCATGTTGCGACCGCAGGCCGCCACCAGGCGCTCAAGACGGAAGCTGACGCGTTCCTTGATGCCTTCTTTCTCGCGGCTGCTGGCCGACAGATGCATTTCTTCCAGGGCGTCATGAACCAGCAGGTTGGCCAGGGTGCCTGGTTTGGTCGCCGATGCGGCGGCTTCCTTGAGCGTGGCGGCTTTTTTCAAGTGCACGATTTCAGTGCGCAGACGACGCTTGGCACCCATCAGCTCAAAGCCTTTGGCGATCCAGATGGTCCAGGTGATGATCGAGGCGATGGCCAGGCCGATCATCACGATTTTCACGATGATGTCGGCGTTCTGGTACATGCCCCACGGCGACAGGTCATGGGCCATGCCCAGGGTGTTGTCGGCTTCGAGGACTTCGGGAGCGTCTTCACCGATAGCATCTGCCGGTACTGCCTGGGCAGGATCGGTGGCGGCCGGGGTCACTGCCGGAGCGGTATGATCGGTCGGCGCAGGTACGGCGGCCGCAGCCGGGGTGGCGGGGGCTTGTGCGTCAGCAAAGGTGGCGGTTGGCGCCAGCATCAGGCTGAGTAGCAGGGCGGCCACCGCGCTCCAGGCGCGAGGTCGTTTGGTTGGCGAAGCGGAGAGTTGATTACGTGTCATGCTGGGCCGGACCTGAGAGGAAAAGACAGTTAATGTTCTTCCAGGCCTCGTGAGGCCGAGAACAAAGTGGTCCGCATTATTGCAATTAATTCTTGTTAACAGAAGTAATAGCGTCTCTTTTTTTCCTGTATTGCTAGCCGCTCGTCCATTGCCAGCGCTGGTTTGTCCCTTTTTGAGGAGAGTTTCCTGATGTCCGCACCCTCTGTTTTGATCGCCGGTTGCGGTGATGTCGGCAGTCGCCTGGCCACGCAATTGCTGGCTGGCGGGTGGGAGGTCCATGGTCTGCGCCGTGACGTTTCGCGCCTGCCCGACGGCGTTGTCGGGGTGGCCGGCGACTTGTTCGACAAAGAATGTCCAGCGACCTGGCCGGTCGGTGCGGTGGATTACCTGGTGTATTGCGCGGCCGCCACCGATCACGATGAGGCCGGTTACCGCGCCGCCTATGTCCAGGGCCTGCAGCATGTGCTGGAGTGGCTGGGCGACTATGGGCAGGTGCCTAATCGCCTGCTGTTCGTGTCCAGCAGCAGTGTCTACGGCCAGCAGCAGGGCGAGTGGATTGACGAGGCGTCGCCAGCCGTGGCGGCGGGTTATTCAGGGCGTGTGATGCTCGAGGCCGAGCAGATTGCGCTCAACAGCGGCATCCCGGCCAGTATCGTGCGATTGACCGGCATCTACGGCCCGGGTCGCGAGTGGTTGCTGACTCAGGTTCGCCGGGGGTATCGCGTGGCGGTCGATCCACCGCTTTACGCCAATCGAATTCATGCCGATGACGCCGCCGGGCTGATGGCCTGTCTGCTCGAGGCGGATCGGCGTGGCGTGGCACTGGATGACGTTTATATAGGCGTTGACGACGCGCCCGCAGCGCTGGCGGATGTGGTGGGCTGGCTGCGTGAATATCTGGGGGTGACCGAATGGGCGGAGGACGCCACTGTGCGCCGTACGGGGAGCAAGCGTTGCAGCAATGCGCGGGCGAGGGCGTTGGGTTGGGTGCCGAAGTATCCGAGTTTCCGCGAAGGTTATGCAGCGATCATTGAAGGGCGTTGCTGATTTGTAAACGCCACAAATCCCTTGTAGGAGCGAGCTTGCTCGCGAAAGCGGCCTAACAGGCAACAAATTGTTGAATGTTATGGCCTCTTCGCGAGCAAGCTCGCTCCTACAGGAGTTATGTGTTGCTTATTGCTTTTCCAGCAACCACTTGCGGTTACCCGGCGTGTACTGGGGCATTTCGTCTGCCTGGGCGGCATTCACGGCCTGGAAAATTTCCAGTTCCTTGCCTTTGCGGGCAAAGATCCAGGGGTTTCCCTGGCCATTGAGTTGCAACCACATGTTGTCGTTGCCACCGCTCATCGACGCACAGTCACCCGCCAGGCACAGGGCATAACGATCGGCTTCCGGCAGCCCGATGACCTGGCCGTCGGCCTGGAATTGCACGCTATTGCCTTCGCCGGGGCCGCTGACGACCTTCCAGCTACCGCCCATGTACGCCGTGTACAGTGCGCGTTCGAAGCTGGCGCCCATCGGTGCACCATCCGGAACCGGAATCGGCGCGCGGTCGAAGACCTGCTCGGGTTCGTTGTCGCTGGCGGCCTGGCTCAGCTGCTTGCCGTCTCGCTTGAGCTCGCTGGCAGAGCTGCCATAAAAGTCGACTTTCCAGGCGCCGGACTGCTCGCCCAGCAACTTGCCTTCGACATTTTCAAAACCATTGGTGTAGCGGGCCTGGCTGGCCTTGGTGTTGACGTCCCACTCCAGGTTCGGACCATAGGCCTGGAGGGCTTCACGCAGGGGGCCGCCTTTGGCCGCAGCATCGATTGCCGCCTGGTTGATCCAGGTGCCACTGATATCACGGTCGGCAGGGTTGCTGGCACAACCGCCCAAGAACAGGGCGACCAGCGAGAGGGCTAGCGCAGCGCGCATGGTGGAATCCTTTCAAAACGCTTTTTATACATACGGCAGCGGCGCAGCCTTCATAGGGCTGCGCCGGACGTATTACTCGATGACCAGGATGGCATCCATTTCAACCTGCGAACCCTTTGGCAGGGCGGCTACGCCGATGGCGGCGCGGGCAGGGTAAGGCTGGTCGAAGTACTTGCCCATGATCTCGTTGACCTTGGCGAAGTGGCTCAGGTCGGTGAGGAAGATGTTCAGCTTGACGATGTCCTTGAAAGAACCGCCAGCGGCTTCAGCCACGGCCTTGAGGTTCTCGAACACCTGGACGGTCTGGGCTTCGAAGCCTTCGACCAGTTCCATGGTTTTCGGGTCCAGGGGAATCTGGCCCGACATGTAGACGGTGTTGCCAGCCTTGATCGCCTGGGAGTAAGTGCCGATGGCGGCCGGGGCCTTGTCGCTGGTGATAACAGTCTTGGTCATGAATGACTCCTTGTAAGGGGATGGCTTAGGCGCGCATGCGGGTGATGCGAATCACCCCGGTCAGGGCGCGCAGTTTCTTGATCACGCGGGCCAGGTGCACACGGTCGTGTACGCTGACCACCAGTTGGACCACGCTGATGCGACCATCGCGTTCATCCATGCTGATTTTCTCGATGTTGCCGTCGGCCGCGTTGACGCTGCTGGCCAGCAGGGCGATCAGGCCGCGCTGGTGTTCCAGCTCGACGCGCAGTTCGACGTTGAATTCGCCGGTGACATCCTTGGCCCACGAGAGCTGGATGCATTTTTCCGGGTTGTGGCGGATTTCGCTGATGTTGCGGCAGTTGTCCAGGTGCACGACCATGCCTTTGCCGGCGGACAGGTGGCCGACAATCGGGTCGCCCGGGATCGGCGTGCAGCACTTGGCGTAGCTGAGGACCAGGCCTTCGGTGCCACGAATCGCCAGCGGGCCTTCCGGACTTGGCAACTGCTCGCCTTCGCCCAGCAGGCGCCGAGCCACCACATAGGCCATGCGATTGCCCAGGCCGATGTCTTCGAGCAAATCTTCGATCAGTTCCAGGCGGTACTCGGCGAGCATCGCCTTGACGCGCTCTGCCGGGATTTTTTCCAGCGAGCTGTCGAAACCGTTGAGCACCTTGTTCAGCAGGCGTTCGCCCAGGCTGATGGACTCGGAACGGCGCTGCAGTTTCAGCGCATGGCGAATATGCGTGCGTGCCTTGCCGGTGACCACGAAGTTGAGCCACGCCGGGTTCGGCCGTGCGCCCGGAGCGCTGACGATCTCGACCGTGGAACCGCTTTGCAGCGGTTCGGACAGCGGCGCGAGGCGACGGTTGATCCGGCAGGCAATGCAGCTGTTGCCGACGTCGGTGTGCACCGCGTAGGCAAAGTCGACCGCCGTGGAGCCCTTGGGCAGCTCCATGATCCGGCCTTTGGGCGTGAACACGTAGACCTCGTCCGGGAACAGGTCGATCTTCACGCTCTCGATGAATTCCAGCGAGTTGCCGGCACGTTGCTGCATTTCCAGCACGCCTTTGACCCACTGGCGCGCACGGGCGTGGGTGCCTTTTGGCTGCTCGTCGCCGCTGGATTTGTACAGCCAGTGGGCAGCGATGCCGTTGTTGGCCATCTCTTCCATTTCACGGGTGCGGATCTGGATCTCGATCGGTACGCCATGCATGCCGAACAGCGTGGTGTGCAGCGACTGATAGCCGTTGGCCTTGGGGATCGCGATGTAATCCTTGAAGCGCCCCGGTAATGGTTTGTACAAATTATGTACAGCGCCCAGTACGCGGTAGCAGGTATCGACCTTGTCGACGATGATCCGGAACGCATACACGTCCATGATCTCGTTGAAGGCCCGGCGCTTGCCGCGCATCTTCTTGTAGATACCGTAGAGGTGTTTTTGGCGACCGCTGACCTCGCCCTGGATGCCATCGATGGCCAGGCAGTGGCTGAGGGATTCTTCGATCTTGTTGACGATTTCCTTGCGGTTACCCCTGGCGCGCTTGACTGCCTGGTAGATCCGCGCGGAACGCATCGGGTGCATGGCCTTGAAGCCGAGGTCTTCGAATTCTATGCGGATGGCGTGCATGCCCAGCCGGTTGGCGATGGGCGCATAGATTTCCAGGGTTTCCTTGGCGATGCGCCGGCGCTTTTCGCCAGACAGCACTTCCAGCGTGCGCATGTTGTGCAGGCGGTCAGCCAGCTTGACCAGGATCACGCGAATGTCGCGGGCCATGGCCATGGCCATTTTCTGGAAGTTTTCAGCCTGGGCTTCGGCCTTGGTCTCGAAGTTCATCTGGGTCAGTTTGCTGACCCCGTCGACCAGTTCGGCCACGGTTTCGCCAAATTGCGCTTGCAGCGCTTCCTTGGCAATGCCGGTGTCTTCGATCACGTCATGCAGCATGGCCGCCATCAGGCTCTGATGGTCCATGTGCATGTCGGCAAGAATATTCGCCACCGCAAGGGGATGCGTGACGTACGCCTCGCCGCTACGGCGGCGTTGGCCGTCGTGGGCTTGTTCGGCGTAGAAATACGCTCGGCGGACCAGGTTGACCTGGTCTTTGCCGAGGTAGGTCGATAAGCGATCGGCGAGGGCGTCTATGCTCGGCATGATGTCTCCTGCCGTAAGCTTTTATCCCGCGCCGTGCTACGTCGACCAGGCATAGGCTTAGACGGCCTCGTTGGACTCGTCCTCGAATGCAGCGAAAAGCGGTTCATCTTCAACGATTTCGGCTTCGGCGATAGCTGCGTAGTCGATCAGGCCTTCAGCGATTTCACGCAGGGCGACGACGGTAGGCTTGTCGTTTTCCCATGCTACTTTCGGCTCTTTGCCGCCGGTGGCCAGTTGACGGGCACGCTTGGTAGAGAGCATGACCAGCTCAAAGCGGTTATCCACGTGTTCTAGGCAGTCTTCAACGGTTACGCGGGCCATGGTCTTCCTCGTAGCAAATGCAATATGCGCGCTGCCCGGATGGGCAAGCGGACTCAACAGTTTAAAAAATCACCAGCGATTAGGGAAGCGCTGATTTTTTGACCAAGCCCTTCAACGCGCTGCAAGTGCCAATGTAAAGCCCTTGCAGCTGTTTTGGGAAGCCCTCTTTAGCCGAGCAATTCAGCCAGCAATTTGCCAAAACGTTGCTGCTGGCGTTTCTGCTGCAGCTGATTGGCGCGGAAAATCGCCTTCAGATCGTGCAGCGCGTGGGCGAAATCGTCGTTGATGACCAGGTAGTCGTAGTCGACGTAGTGGCTCATTTCGCTGACGGCTTCGCGCATCCGGCCGTCAATGATCTCGTCACTGTCCTGGCCACGGTTGGTCAGGCGCTGGTGCAGGGCCTGCAATGACGGCGGAAGAATGAAGATCGAGCGGGCCTGGGGCATCAGCTTGCGCACCTGCTCGGCGCCTTGCCAGTCGATTTCCAGAATCAGGTCGTGGCCTTCATCCAGGGTCTGTTGCAGGTGGCTTTGCGAAGTGCCGTAGAGATTGCCGAATACTTCGGCGCGCTCGAGGAAATCGCCGTGCTCGATCATCTTCACGAACTCGCTGCGGTCGACGAAGTGATAGTTCACGCCATTCACTTCACCGGGACGCATGGTGCGGGTGGTGTGGGAGACCGAGACGCGGATCTCCGGATCGGCGTCGGTCAGGGCCTTGACCAGGCTGCTCTTGCCCGCGCCGGAAGGGGCGGAAATGATGTACAGGGTGCCAGTGCTGTGGGTCATGTCGGGGTTGCCTTACTCAATATTCTGCACTTGTTCGCGCATCTGCTCGATCAACACCTTGAGGTTGACCGCAGCCTGGGTGCTGCGCGGGTCGAAGGCTTTGGAGCCCAGTGTGTTGGCTTCGCGGTTGAGCTCCTGCATCAGGAAATCCAGGCGCCGCCCGGCGGCACCGCCGGACTTGAGCACCCGACGAACTTCGATGATGTGAGTGCTCAGGCGATCCAGTTCTTCGGCGACGTCGCTTTTCTGCGCGAGCATGACCATTTCCTGCTCCAGGCGCTGCGGGTCCATCTCGGCCTTCATGTCGGCGAAACGGTCGAGCACTTTCTGGCGCTGGGTGGCGAGCATTTGCGGAACGAGCTCGCGCAGGGTCACCACGTCTTCTTCGATGGACGACAGGCGCTCGTTGATCAGTCGCGCCAGCTCCGCGCCTTCGCGCTCGCGGCCGGCCTTGAGTTCCTTGAGGCCCTGGTTGAACAGTGCCAATGCCTCGGCGTTCAGCGCTTGCGGGTCGCTTGCATCGCCCACCAGTACGCCGGGCCACGCCAGGACTTCGAGCGGGTTCAGCGCCGCCGGATTCTTGATCAGGCTGGCGATCGTCTCGGCGGCTGCAACCAGTTGCGCCGCGCGTGCCTGATCCACTTGCAACGCTTTGCCGGTGTTTTCTTCGGTAAAGCGCAGGGTGCATTCGAGCTTGCCCCGCGATACGCCCTGGCGCAAGGCTTCACGGACGGCGCCTTCAAGGTCGCGAAAGGATTCCGGCAGGCGCAGGTGGGGTTCGAGGTAACGGCTGTTGACCGAGCGCAGTTCCCAGCTCAGGGTGCCCTGGACCCCGGCTTTCTCGACGCGGGCAAAGGCGGTCATGCTGTGCACCATGGAGGGACCTCGCAATGCAGATCGGCGCGCAACTGACGTTCCGCCGATCCGATATCAATGAATTTAAGCTGACGGGCAGCAAAGGCGCAGGATTGTAGCGCAGTGGCGTGGATGCGCCCAAACACAGGGTGTTACAAAGGCCTGCTCGTCGTCGGTTGCGGGCCGTGCAGAGCCTTCGCTGGTCCGAGGAGTTTTTTAGAAGTGCCCAGTCGGGGCTGGCGGCTCTATAATGCTCCGCAGTTTTCCGTCCCCGTACAGGTATCCCTTATGAAACGTCCAAGTGGTCGCGCTGCCGATCAGCTCCGCTCGATCCGCATTACCCGCAACTACACCAAACACGCCGAGGGATCCGTGCTGGTCGAGTTCGGCGACACCAAGGTCATCTGCACCGTCAGCGTCGAGAACGGCGTGCCGCGGTTCCTCAAGGGCCAGGGCCAGGGCTGGTTGACGGCCGAGTACGGCATGCTGCCGCGCGCCACTGGCGAGCGTAACCAGCGTGAAGCCAGCCGCGGCAAGCAAGGCGGGCGTACCCTGGAAATCCAGCGCCTGATCGGCCGTTCCCTGCGCGCTGCGCTGGACATGTCAAAGCTGGGCGACGTCACCCTGTACGTCGACTGCGACGTGATCCAGGCTGACGGCGGTACACGCACCGCGTCCATCACCGGCGCCATGGTTGCCCTGGTCGATGCCTTGAAAGTGATCAAGAAGCGTGGCGGCCTCAAAGGTGGCGACCCGCTCAAGCAAATGATCGGTGCGGTATCGGTGGGCATGTACCAGGGCGAACCTGTGCTCGACCTCGACTACCTGGAAGACTCGGCTGCCGAGACCGACCTGAACGTGGTGATGACCAGCACTGGCGGCTTCATCGAAGTCCAGGGCACTGCCGAAGGCGCGCCGTTCCAGCCTGAAGAGCTGAACGCCATGCTGGAACTGGCGAAAAAAGGCATGAACGAAATCTTCGATCTGCAAAAGGCTGCACTGGCTGACTGATCGAATAGCCACGGACAAGGAGGACGCCATGGGTGACGAGCAACAGTTGCTTCCCGCACCGAGCAAAGAAGTTCGGCAGTGGGCAATGTTTTGTCACTTGTCCGCCTTGCTGGGCATCTGGATTCCGTTCGGCACGCTGCTCGGCCCGCTGGTTCTGTGGCAGATGAAGCGCGAGATGGACCCGTTCATCGACGCACAGGGCAAGGAGGCGCTGAACTTTCAGATCACCGTCGCCATTGCCTCCGCCATTTGCTTACTGCTGATGCTGGTGATTATCGGGTTTTTCCTGTTTGGGCTGGTGGCGATCGGGGCGCTGGTCTTGACCATCATTGGCGGCGTAAAAGCCAATGAAGGGGTGCCTTATCGGTATCCGTTCACCTGGCGGCTGATCAAGTAACCCAGAAAAGAATCTCGATTTAAAATGAATGCCCCGACCTGTCGGGGTATTTTTTTAAACTCAATTTAGTCACAAACTGCAATGGTTCAATACGGGCCATGTGCTTGGCAATGAGACTTGGCGATTGTTAAAGTCCGCACTAAGTTATATTCACTAAGAAATATTTCGATACATTCAGACCATTGAGGGTCCCTGAATCTAAAACAAATCAGTGTTGAGATGAATCAACCTGTTCATGCGGCGTGTCCAGGTAAAAAGTTCGCCCATGAATGTAATTCAAGGAAACCATTAATGATTGAGCTCGATTTTTATGGAACACTTGTCGCCGCCTCTTTAGTTTTGTTATTGGGGCGCGGTCTCGTTGCACGTTTCGGTTTTTTACGCACTTATAATATCCCGGAACCTGTAGCTGGCGGCCTGGTGGTGGCCCTGGTTCTTTTGTTTTTGCGAGGCCTTGATGTTCAAGTTAGATTTGATACCTCGCTGCAAACTCCGTTGATGTTGGCGTTTTTTGCCACCATTGGCTTGAGTGCAGACTTCGCCAGCCTGAAGAAGGGCGGACGCGTAGTGGGGATTTTCCTGCTGGCGGTCACCGGACTACTGGTGGTCCAGAATGCCATGGGCATCGGACTCGCAACGACTCTGGGGCTCGATCCTTTGATGGGCTTGCTGACAGGCTCGGTTACCTTGGCCGGCGGCCACGGTACGGGTGCTGCGTGGGGAGCGACGTTCAGTGAGAAGTTCGGACTGGCGTCCGCTTCTGAACTGGCGATGGCCTCTGCGACCTTTGGCTTGGTGCTGGGAGGTTTGATTGGTGGGCCTGTTGCTCGCCTGCTCATCAACAGGGTTCAGGCACCTGGCCTTGAGCAAGATAAGCCACGGCTGCCAAAGGGCTTCGAGCAGCCGAATAAAGAGCGCTCGATCACGGCCTTTTCGTTTATCGAGACACTCGCACTGATTTCGGTCAGCTTGCTGGCAGGCTCCCTCCTCAATGGACTGCTACACGAAACCGCGTTTGAATTGCCGACTTTCGTTTGCGTATTGTTTGTGGGCGTACTTTTACGCAACGGGCTTTCAGCGCTTGGTGTGTATCAGGTGTTTGAGCGTGAAGTTTCGGTGCTGGGGAATGTCAGCCTGTCACTGTTTCTGGCGATCGCCTTGATGTCGCTCAAGTTGTGGGACTTGGCGGCACTTGCTTTGCCGTTCTTCATTATCTTGGCCGTGCAAACTTTGGTCATGGCACTGTTTGCGATATTCGTGACGTTCAGGGTCATGGGCAGTAACTACGATGCGGCCGTATTGGCGGCAGGGCATTGCGGTTTCGGACTGGGGGCTACGCCAACTGCTATCGCCAACATGCAAGCGGTGACACAGCGCTACGGACCGTCTCAAATAGCGTTCCTGGTGGTGCCAATGGTGGGTGCTTTCTTCATCGACATCATTAATGTAATTGTAATAAAGATGTACCTTGCTCTGCCGTTATTTGCCGCTGCCTGAAGTTCAGGTTACATCCGGCCATAAAAAATGCCCGTATCTTGCGATACGGGCATTTTCCTTTACCGGCCAGACTCAGATAGTCAGCGTCCAGTCGTAGTCCACGATCAACGGCGCGTGTTGCGAGAACCGTGGCTGACGTGGCAGGCGCGCACTGCGTACGAAGCGGCGCAGGCCCGGGGTCAGGATCTGGTAATCGAAGCGCCAGCCGAGGTTGAGCATTTCGGCCTGTTCGTTATCCGGCCACCAGCTGTACTGGTCACCTTCACGGCTGACTTCGCGCAGGGCGTCGACATAACCCATGTTGCCGACAATCTCGTCCATCCAGGCCCGTTCAGGCGCCAGGAAGCCCGGAGATTGCTGGCTGTCACGCCAGTTCTTGATGTCCAGTTTCTGTTGCGCCACGTACAGCGAGCCACAATAAATGTACTCGCGGCGTTTGCGCCGCTGCTTGTCCAGGTATTTGGCGAAGTCGTCCATGAGCTTGAACTTCTGGTTCAAGTCCTCATCGCCGTTCATCCCGGAAGGAAGCAACAGGGTTGCAATACTGACTTTGTCGAAATCTGCTTGCAGGTAGCGCCCGTAGCGGTCCGCCGTCTCGAAACCGAGACCGCTGATGACAGCCTTCGGTTGCAACCGCGAGTACAAAGCCACGCCGCCTTGGGCGGGAACTTCGGCGTCGCAGGCATAAAGGAAGTATCCATCCAGTTGGAAGGCTGGATCGTCCAGTTCAAAGGCGGAGGCACGGGTGTCCTGCAGGCAGATGACGTCGGCATTCTGTGCCTGCAGCCAACTGAGCAAACCTCGCTCGACTGCAGCCTGAATACCATTGACGTTCACACTGATGATCCGCATAAATGGCCCCAAAAATCGCGTGCGTGTATGATACACGGCGTCAACCTAATTAGCTAAATCCGTGGTATTTGGGGTTTTTTTCATGCAAGCGTATCAGCGCGATTTCATTCGTTTTGCCATCGATCGCGGCGTTTTGCGCTTCGGTGAGTTCACCCTGAAGTCCGGGCGCACCAGTCCTTACTTCTTCAATGCGGGCCTGTTCAATTCGGGTTCGGCCCTGGCGCAGCTGGGTCGGTTCTACGCCGCAGCCATTGCCGAAAGCGGCATTGCCTTCGATGTCCTGTTCGGCCCGGCCTACAAAGGCATCCCGCTGGCGGCAACCACCGCCGTTGCACTGGCCGAGCATCACAACCGTGACCTGCCATGGTGCTTCAATCGCAAGGAAGCCAAGGCCCACGGTGAAGGCGGCAGCCTGGTCGGCGCACCGCTGACCGGCGAAGTGCTGATCATCGACGACGTGATCACGGCCGGCACCGCGATCCGCGAAGTGATGCAGATCATCGCTTCCCAGGACGGCGCCAAGGCGGCCGGCGTGCTGATCGCCCTGAACCGCCAGGAGCGTGGCAACGGTGAATTGTCAGCGATCCAGGAAGTGGAGCGTGATTTCGGTATTCCGGTGATCAGCATCGTTTCGCTGAACCAGGTACTGGAATTCCTGGCCGACGATCCGCAGCTCAAGCAACACCTGCCAGCCGTAGAAGCCTACCGCGCCCAATTCGGCGTGTAACACGGTCCCCCGCAGGCAAAAAAAGACCCCGTTCAGCCAAGCCGAACGGGGTCTTTTTTGTGGGTGCTGCTTATGGACGCTTGCGATTGCTGATCAAGGTGCCCACACCGGTGTCGGTGAAGATTTCCAGCAGGATCGCGTTAGGCACACGACCGTCAATGATCAGCGAGCTGCCCACGCCGCCCTGGACCGCTTCCAGTGCACAACGGATCTTTGGCAGCATGCCGCCATAGATCGTGCCGTCGGCGATCAGGTCGTCGACCTGCTGGGTGGTCAGGCCGGTCAGGACCGTGCCCGATTTGTCCATCAGGCCCGCGATATTGGTCAGCAACATCAGTTTCTCGGCTTTCAGCGCCTCGGCCACCTTGCCGGCCACCAGGTCGGCGTTGATGTTGTACGACTCGCCATTGGCGCCAACGCCGATTGGCGCGATCACCGGGATGAAATCACCTTTGACCAGCAGGTTCAGCAGATCGGTATTGATACCGACTACTTCGCCGACATGGCCGATATCGATGATCTCCGGGGTAGTCATCTCCGGTGTCTGGCGGGTGACGGTGAGCTTCTTCGCACGAATCAGCTCGGCGTCCTTGCCGGTCAGGCCGATGGCGCTGCCGCCGTGACGGTTGATCAGGTTGACGATGTCCTTGTTGACCTGGCCACCGAGGACCATCTCGACCACGTCCATGGTCGCGGCATCGGTCACGCGCATGCCGTCGACAAAGTGGCTCTCGATCGACAGGCGCTTGAGCAGATCACCGATTTGCGGGCCGCCACCGTGAACCACGACCGGGTTGATACCCACGGCCTTCATCAACACGATGTCGCGGGCGAAGCCGGTCTTGAGCTCCTCGCTTTCCATCGCGTTGCCGCCGTATTTGATCACCAGTGTCTTGCCGACATAGCGGCGAATGTAAGGCAGCGCTTCGGACAGGACCTTGGCGGTGTTGGCGGCGGCTTCGCGTTCGAGGGTCATTCAGGGCTCCGGGTGAATCAGAACGGTAGTTGGAGATCAGGTGCAACACGCTTCAACTGGGCGTGGAAAACGTCCTTGATGCGTTGCAATTCAGCCTCGTCATCGGCCTCGAAACGCAGGACCAGCACCGGTGTGGTGTTGGAGGCGCGAACCAGGCCCCAGCCTTTGGCATAGTCGACTCGCACGCCGTCGATAGTGGTCAGGTCGGCGCCTTCGCCCCACTTCGCGTCGTGCAATGCATCAATGATGCTGAATTTGCTCTCTTCGGTCACATGGATATTGATCTCTGGCGTAGAAATATCGTTCGGGAAGGTCGCGAACAGCTCCTCCGCCGTGGATTTTTCCTTGCTGAGGATTTCCAGCAGCCGTGCGGCGCTGTAGATGCCGTCGTCGAAACCGAACCAGCGCTCCTTGAAGAAGATGTGCCCGCTCATTTCGCCGGCCAACAGGGCGCCGGATTGTTTCATTTTCTTCTTGATCAACGAATGACCGGTCTTCCACATCAGCGGACGACCACCGTATTCCTTGATCAACGGGATCAGGCGACGGGTGCATTTGACGTCGAAAATGATTTCCGCATTCGGGTTGCGTGCCACCACATCGCGGGCGAAGAGCATCAGCAGGCGATCCGGGAAGACGATGCTGCCGGTGTTGGTCACTACGCCGACGCGGTCGCCGTCGCCGTCGAAAGCCAGGCCGATATCAGCGTTGGTTTCCTTGACCTTGGCGATCAGGTCGACGAGGTTTTCAGGCTTACCCGGATCCGGGTGATGGTTGGGGAAGTTGCCATCGACTTCACAGAACAACGGGATGACTTCGCAGTTCAACGCTTCGATCAATTGCGGGGCGATCACGCCGGCCGCGCCGTTGCCGCAGTCCACCACGACTTTCAGGCGGCGGGCCAGCTTGATGTCCTGGACGATTTCGGTGGTGTAGCGGTCGAGGATTTCGACCTGGGTGATGCTGCCCTTGCCGCTGGTCAGGTTGTTGGTCTTGAGGCGGTCATGCAGGGCCTGGATCTGTTCATTGGCCAGGGTATCGCCGGCAATGACAATCTTGAAACCGTTGTAATTCGATGGGTTGTGGCTGCCGGTGAGCATCACGCCAGACTTGCCCGCCAGCACATTGGCCGCGTAGTACAGCGCCGGGGTCGGCACCAGGCCGACGTCACTGACGTGGCAACCGCTGTCGGCCAGGCCCTGGATCAGTTGTTCAACCAGCTCCGGGCCGGACAGGCGACCGTCACGGCCAACGGAAACGTTCGGTTCATCCTGGGCCAGGCTCTGGGCACCGATGGCGCGACCGAGCCAGTAAGCCGTTTCGGCGTTGAGAAATTCCGGGACTGTGCCGCGTATGTCATAGGCGCGGAAAATGCTGTCGGGGAACTTGGGGGCAACGCGCACTGGGGTGCTCATCTGGGGTAATGCTCCATCTTGAAAGTGGCTGGACAGGCCGGCGAATGACTCGCCGGCAGGTTCAAACTGAAAGGTATGACGGCGTTTTTCGCGCAGAGTTCGTGGTGCGAAAAGGCCATGCCAGCGACGCGAGCGGCTTCTTGGCCGATCAATCCCTTGATTTCAGGCGTGTAGATAAGGTGTCAGTGGCTTCCGGAATGACCGAAACCGCCGGTACCACGCTGGGTCTCGACGAACTCTTCGACCATCTCGAAATGTGCCTGCACAACCGGTACCAGCACCAGTTGCGCCAGGCGTTCGCCGACGGCCATGGTGAAATCGGTCTGGCCACGGTTCCAGCACGAGACCATCAGCGGACCCTGGTAGTCGGAGTCGATCAGCCCGACCAGGTTGCCCAGGACGATGCCGTGCTTATGGCCCAGGCCGGAGCGCGGCAGGATCAGCGCTGCCAGGTTCGGATCGCCGATGTAGACCGACAGGCCAGTGGGGATCAGTACGGTTTCACCCGGCTTGATCACGATGTCCTGCTCCAGCATGGCGCGCAGGTCGAGGCCGGCGGAGCCTGGCGTGGCGTACTGCGGCAGCGGGAATTCGGTACCGATGCGGGGGTCGAGGATCTTGGCTTGCAAAGCGTGCATGTAAATTAAACCTGGTTCAGACGTTCGGCGATAAAAGTGATCAGCTGGCGAGCAATCTTGCTCTTGCTGGTCTGGGCGAAGAGTGTGGCGTGAAGCTCACGGTCGATCACGCTGCAGGCGTTTTCTTCGCTGTTGAAGCCAATGCTCGGGTTGGCGACGTCGTTGGCGACGATCAAATCGAGGTTCTTGTCTTTCAGCTTGCGGGCAGCGTAATCGAGCAGGTGTTCGGTCTCGGCGGCGAAACCGACACTGAACGGACGGTCGGGGCGTGTGGCGATGCTGGCCAGGATGTCCGGGTTGCGTACCATTTGTAGCAACAAGCCGTCGCCGTTCGTAGGATCTTTCTTGAGTTTCTGTGGGGCGACGACTTCCGGGCGGTAGTCCGCGACCGCTGCGGAGGCGATAAACAAGTCGCAGGGAATCGCCGCTTCACACGCGGCGAGCATGTCGCGGGCGCTGACGACGTCGATGCGCGTAACACGATCCGGCGTTGGCAGATGCACCGGGCCGGTGATCAGGGTGACGCGGGCGCCGGCTTCCACCGCCGCTTCGGCCAGGGCAAAGCCCATTTTTCCGGAGCTGTGGTTGGTGATGTAGCGCACCGGGTCGATGTTTTCCTGGGTCGGGCCGGCGGTGATCAGCACGTGCTTGCCGGTCAGGGCCTGGCGCTGGAAGCAGTCTGCCGCGCATTGGGCCAGTTCCGTGGCTTCGAGCATGCGCCCCAGGCCAACGTCACCGCAGGCCTGGCTACCGGAGGCCGGACCGAAGGCTTTGATGTCACGGCTTTCGAGGGTTTGCAGGTTGGCCTGGGTGGCCGGGTCGCGCCACATGGCCTGGTTCATCGCCGGTGCGACGGCAACCACGGCGTCGGTCGCCAGTACCAGCGTGGTCAGCAGGTCATCGGCAATGCCTTGGGCCAGTCGCGCGATCAGATCGGCGGTGGCGGGGGCGATCAGCACCAGATCGGCCCATTTGGCCAGTTCGATGTGGCCCATCGCGGCCTCGGCCGCCGGGTCCAGCAGGTCCAGGTGGACCGGGTGCCCGGACAGGGCCTGCATGGTCAGTGGCGTGATGAACTCAGCACCGCCACGGGTCATGACCACGCGCACCTCCGCGCCCTGATCGATCAGGCGGCGAACCAGGTCGGCGCTCTTGTAGGCAGCGATACCGCCGCCGACGCCCAGAACAATGCGTTTCCGATACAGCCGCTGCATAGGCCTGCCTTTCATTTCGTTGATGACTGCGTTGCGATACCCCCTCCCCAGGAGTGAAATCGCCCGCAAAAAAGATGGGCTACGATATCACAGCGACCGCTACGGAACAGCGGCGCCCACAGACAGGGAGGTGCTATGAGTATTCGCGATTGGCCGTCGGCGGAACGGCCGCGGGAGAGGTTGCTTGAACAAGGCTCGGGAAGTCTTTCGGACGCCGAGTTGCTGGCGATATTTTTACGCACCGGCGTGGTGGGTAAAAGCGCCGTGGATCTGGCGCGACACCTGTTGACTCAGTTTGGCAGCCTGCGTTTGTTGCTGGAGGCTGATCAGGAAACGTTCAGCAAACAGTTGGGGCTCGGGCCGGCGAAATTTGCGCAGCTGCAGGCTGCTCAAGAAATGAGCAGACGCCACCTGGCCGAGCGGGCGCGGGACAAGTCGGCGCTGGAAAACCCGCAGGCGGTGCGTGACTACCTCAAATCGATGCTGCGCCATGAGCCCCACGAGGTGTTCGGCTGCCTGTTTCTCGACTCCAGGCATCAGGTACTGGGATTTGAGGTGCTGTTCCGTGGCTCGATCGACAACACCAGCGTCCATCCGCGGCAAGTGGTCAAGCGCGCCCTGGCTCACAATGCGGCGGCATTGATCCTCTGCCACAACCATCCGTCGGGCAACACTGACCCCAGCCAGGCCGACAGGGTGCTGACCAAGCGCCTGCAAAAGGCGCTGGACCTTATCGATGTGCGGGTACTCGACCATTTCATCATCGGCGACGGCGATCCGTTGTCGATGGCCGAGTATGGCTGGATGTAGGAGATAGTCGGGGCGAGCGAAACCCATGTGGGAGCGGGCTTGCTCGCGAAGGCGGTGTATCAGTCAGCATTGATGGCGACTGACTCTCCCTCTTCGCGAGCAAGCCCGCTCCCACAGGGTTTTGTGTGCGGCGGCTATTACTTGATGTTGACCTTGGAGTAGTCCTGCCGCCCGAACGGACTGACCGAGTAGCCCTCGACATCCTTGTTCGTCAGCGCGAAGGCAGTCGGATGAGCCAGCGGCAGCCACAGCGCCTGTTGCTGGATCTGCGTCTGGGCCTGCTCATAGAGTTTGGTGCGCACGCCTTGCTCGCCGGTGGTTTTGCCGGCGCTGATCAACTTGTCCAGGTCCTGGTTGCAATAGCGGGCAAAGTTGGTGCCGGACTTGAGCGCAGCACAGGAAAACTGCGGCGTGAGGAAGTTGTCCGGGTCGCCGTTGTCACCGGCCCAGCCCATGAACAGCAGGTCGTGTTCACCGGCCTTGGCGCGGCGGATCAGCTCGCCCCATTCGATCACGCGAATTTCCGCCTGAATGCCGATTTCCGCCAGGTCGGACTGAAGCATCTGGGCACCCAGGCTCGGGTTGGGGTTCAGCAGGCTGCCGGACGGGCGGGTCCATATCGTGGTCTGGAAGCCGTCCTTGAGCCCGGCCTTGGCCATCAACGCCTTGGCCTTCTCGATGTCATGGGGGTAGCCCGGCAACGCTTTCGCATAGCTCCAGGTGTTGGGAGGGTAGGGGCCGTTGGCGGGTTCGGCGGTGTCCTCGAACACGGCCTTGACGTAGTTGGCCTTGTCGAAGGCGAGGTTGATCGCCTGGCGCACTTCAGGTTTGTCCAAGGGCGGGTGCTGACTGTTGATGGCGACGAACGCGGTCATGAAGGCGTCAGTTTTTTCGACTTTCAAGGTCGGCTCTTTCAGCGCGGCCTGGACATCCAGCGGTTTGGGCGACAGGGCGATCTGGCATTCATTGCGGCGCAGTTTCTGCAGGCGCACGTTGGCGTCAGGGGTGATGGCAAAGATCAGCGGGTCGACCGAGGGCTTGCCGCCGAAGTACTCGGCATTGGCCTTGTAGCGAACGGTGGCGTCCTTCTGGAAGCGCGTGAATACGAACGGGCCGGTGCCGATCGGCTGGCTGTTAAGCTTCTCCGGCGTGCCGGCCTTCATCAGCTTGTCGGCGTACTCAGCCGAGTAGATCGAAGCGAACCCCATGCTCAGGGTGGCGAGGAAGGTGGAGTCCGGGTGATCCAGGGTAAAGCGAACGGTCAGCGGGTCCAGCGCATCGATCTTCTTGATCAGCGCGGGTAATTGCATCGATTGCGCGTGGGGAAAGCCGCTCTGGGCGACTTTGTGCCATGGGTTGGCCGGGTCGAGCATGCGGTCGAAGCTGAACTTCACGTCCTCGGCGGTCAATTCGCGCGTCGGGTTGAAATAGTCGGTGCGGTGAAATTTAACCTGCGGGTGCAACTTGAAGACGTAGCTCAGGCCATCAGGGGTGACCTCCCAGCTGTCCGCGAGGCTGGCGACCACTTTGCCGCTGGCGGTGTCGAAATCCACCAGGCGGTTCATCAACACGTCGGCCGAGGCGTTGGTGGTGGTCAGCGAGTTGTATTGCACCACATCGAACCCTTCCGGGCTGGCCTCGGTGCAGACGCTCAGGGCGGCGGCGAAGGCCTGTGGGCCCAGCAGGAGCGGGGCAAGCAACAGCGGTAGGGCAGCGAGGCGCATGGTCGGGTTCCTTTACAGATCGAAGGCCCATCTGCAAGTGCAGTCTGGAAAAGGCTTACCCTAGTGGGCTGGATTGCAAATGACTATCCCCTTTTTCGATTTCAGGGGACTATAGCCGATCGATTCGGGTGGGCACGGGTTGGAAAAAAGCTGGATTTTGCCGGTCGAGCGAATTCTCTGCGACGAGCGGTAGAAATCGACGGCAGCCTTGATCCAAGGCGCCTGGCGCCTGAAAAACGGGTTTTTTATCAACTCAACGCACACCGAATGTTGTTGCTCTCGAGTCTTTCTGGTATAAAGCAGCGCTCTTTTCTAGGGGCCCGGTTCCTTCGTTTGTAGGTGTAGCCGGTAAGACCCTTAAAGAAACGCGGCGCCTGGCGCCAAATGACTGAGAGATTAAGCGGCCAACCCATGCCGGGTTGGGCATGTGGTTTTAGAGGGCTGAGGCATGTCGAGAGTCTGTCAAGTTACCGGTAAGGGTCCGGTGACTGGGAATAACATTTCCCACGCAAATAACAAAACCCGTCGTCGTTTCCTGCCGAACCTGCAGCATCACCGCTTCTGGGTTGAAGAAGAGAAACGTTTCGTGCGTCTGCGCGTATCTGCCAAAGGCATGCGTATCATCGACAAGCGTGGCATCACTGTCGTGCTGGCCGAAATCCGCGCCGCTGGCAAGATCTAAGGGAGCTAATCATGCGTGAATTGATTCGTTTGATTTCGAGCGCCGGTACTGGTCACTTCTACACTACCGACAAGAACAAGCGCACTACCCCGGACAAAATCGAGATCAAGAAATTTGATCCGGTTGTTCGCAAGCACGTGATCTACAAGGAAGGCAAAATCAAGTAATTGATTTTTCCCGACTTACGAAAAAGGCCCGTATCGCGAGATACGGGCCTTTTTTGTTGCCTGTGGTTTGTGTGTTGCCTGTCAGGGCCCCTTCGCGAGCAAGCCCGCTCCCGCATTTGAGCGGTGTGGACCCGGACAAATGTGGGAGAGGGCTTCCCTGGCAACAAAAATCCTCAGGCCTTCTGCTCAAACGCCACATAGATCTTGCGGCACGGCTCCAGCACTTCCCAGGTACCGCGGAACCCGGCCGGGATCACGAAGCGATCGCCCGCGCGCACGGTTTTGCTGTTGCCGTCGTTGTCGCGCAGCACGGAAACGCCCTGGACGATTTCGCAGTATTCATGCTCGGTGAAATTCACCAGCCACTGGCCGACGGCGCCTTCCCACACGCCGGCATTCAGTTGGCCGCAAGGACTGTTGTAGTGGTTGTACACTGCTTGTTCGGGATCGCCCTTGAGGACTTTTGCCGGGTCTGGGCGATAGCGTTCGACGGCCGTGGTGGCCTGGCTGAAGTCGACGATGTTCTGGATGCTCATTGTTGTATTCCCCCGTCATTGCGGTGCGAGTGGTTGGTAATGCCGAAGTCTATGTTTATTAAAATGAACATCGCAAGGCCGTTTGCCGGCGTTATGTCAAATATATTGAAACTTCACCTGCCGCTGGTTTAGGGTGGTGGTTGCCTTGGGCCGTAAGCCGGCTGGCCAGGCAGAATTCCTGACAGCGCCCGCGAAGAACGCGGGTGTCGTATTCAATAAGAGGAGGACACTCGCATGACCACCCTGACTCGTGCCGACTGGGAGCAACGCGCTCGCGATCTGAAGATCGAAGGCCGCGCCTACATCAATGGCGAATACACCGATGCTGTCTCCGCCGAGACCTTCGAGTGCATCAGCCCGGTCGATGGTCGCCTGCTGGGCAAGATCGCCAGCTGCGATGCCGCCGATGCCCAACGCGCTGTTGAAAACGCCCGCGCCACCTTCAATTCCGGTGCCTGGTCGCGCCTGGCGCCGACCAAGCGCAAAGCCACCATGATCCGTTTCGCCGGCCTGCTGAAAAAGCACGCCGAAGAACTGGCCCTGCTTGAAACCCTGGACATGGGCAAGCCGATCAGCGACTCCCTGTACATCGACGTTCCTGGCGCGGCGCAAGCCCTGAGCTGGAGCGGCGAGGCCATCGACAAGATCTACGATGAAGTGGCCGCTACCCCGCATGATCAACTGGGCCTGGTCACTCGCGAGCCAGTCGGCGTTGTCGGCGCCATCGTGCCGTGGAACTTCCCGCTGATGATGGCTTGCTGGAAGCTCGGCCCGGCGCTGTCCACCGGTAACTCGGTGATCCTCAAGCCGTCGGAAAAATCCCCGCTGACCGCCATCCGTATCGCAGCCCTGGCCGTTGAAGCCGGGATCCCGAAAGGCGTGCTCAACGTGCTGCCGGGTTACGGTCACACCGTCGGCAAGGCCCTGGCCCTGCATAACGATGTCGACACCCTGGTGTTCACCGGTTCGACCAAGATCGCCAAGCAGCTGCTGATCTACTCTGGCGAGTCGAACATGAAGCGCGTCTGGCTCGAAGCCGGTGGCAAGAGCCCGAACATCGTGTTCGCCGATGCACCGAACCTGCAAGAGGCTGCCGAAGCCGCTGCCGGCGCCATTGCGTTCAACCAGGGCGAAGTCTGCACCGCCGGTTCGCGCCTGCTGGTGGAGCGTTCGATCAAGGACCAGTTCCTGCCACTGGTGATCGAAGCGCTGAAAGCCTGGAAGCCGGGCAACCCGCTGGACCCGGCGACCAACGTCGGTGCGCTGGTGGACACCCAGCAGATGAACACCGTGCTGTCGTACATCGAATCGGGTCACAGCGATGGCGCCAAGCTGGTTGCCGGTGGCAAGCGCACGCTGCAGGAAACCGGTGGCACCTACGTTGAGCCGACGATTTTCGATGGCGTGAGCAACGCGATGAAGATCGCCCAGGAAGAAATTTTCGGGCCGGTGCTGTCGGTCATCGCTTTCGATACCGCCGAAGAAGCCATCGCGATCGCCAACGACACGCCGTACGGCCTCGCCGCGGCAGTGTGGACCAAGGACATCTCCAAGGCTCACCTGACCGCCGGTGCACTGCGTGCCGGTAGCGTGTGGGTCAACCAGTACGACGGTGGCGACATGACGGCGCCATTCGGCGGCTTCAAGCAGTCTGGTAATGGTCGCGACAAATCGCTGCATGCGTTCGACAAGTACACCGAGCTGAAGGCGACCTGGATCAAGCTATAAGTCGGTTTTCTTAACGACGTAGATCCCCTGTGGGAGCGGGCTTGCTCGCGAAGGCGGTGTGACAGTCAACATTGATGTTGAATGTGATGGCCTCTTCGCGAGCAAGCCCGCTCCCACAGTGTTTTGTGCAGGCCATAAAAATATCCACAGGAGCGTGGAACATGCGTTGGGCGACGTATTTCGCCGTGTTGGCGTCTGTCTTGAGTGTCGGCCTGGCCCTGGGTGTCAGCATGCCGCTGGTGTCGTTCCGCCTGGAAAGCTGGGGTTACGGCTCGTTTGCCATCGGCGTGATGGCAGCCATGCCGGCCATTGGTGTGCTGCTGGGCGCGAAGATTTCCAGTCATCTGGCGGCCCGTCTGGGTACGGCCAATCTGATGCGCCTGTGCCTGTGGGCCGGGGCGGTGTCCATCGGGTTGCTTGCGCTGCTGCCGAGTTATCCGATCTGGCTGGTGCTGCGCCTGATGATCGGCGTGATCCTGACCCTGGTCTTCATCCTCGGTGAAAGCTGGATCAACCAGCTGGTGGTCGAAGAGTGGCGTGGACGGCTGGTGGCGCTGTACGGCAGCAGTTACGCGTTGAGCCAGTTGGCCGGGCCGATCCTGCTGGGCGTGCTGGGTACCGAACACGATTATGGTTTCTGGGTGGGCGTCGGCCTGCTGGTGGCGGCGCCGCTCCTGTTGCTGGGACGCAGTGGTGCGCCCGGCAGCGAGGCCTGCAGCGTGACCTTCGGTGATTTGCTGACCTTCTGCCGTGGCCTGCCGGCCATTGCCTGGGCGGTGTCGCTGTTCGCCGCCTTCGAGGCGATGATCCTGACGCTGCTGCCGGTGTACTGTCTGCGCCAGGGCTTCACCACGGAAATCGCCCTGGCGATGGTCAGCACCGTAGTGGTGGGGGATGCCTTGCTGCAACTGCCCATCGGTGCATTGGCTGATCGCGTGTCGCGGCGTGCGCTGTTTACCGGCTGCGCGGTAGTGCTGCTGGTGTCGAGCCTGGCGATCCCGTTGCTGATCGAGACCCTGCTGATCTGGCCGCTGTGGGTGCTGTTCGGTGCCAGTGCCGGCGGGCTGTTTACCTTGTCGCTGATCCTGATTGGCGAGCGGTATCGCGACGATGCGCTGGTGCGGGCCAATGCGCACATTGCCCAGCTGTGGGGCATCGGTTGCCTGCTCGGGCCGTTGATCGCCGGTGCCGGCAGCCAGTGGATCAGCGGGCATGCGTTGCCGTTGCTGATGGCGGCGGGGGCGTTTGGGTTGGTGATATTGGTGTCGCGCCAGGGTGCGTTTGGCGCGATACAGCCCGCATAAGATCAAAAGATCGCAGCCTGCGGCAGCTCCTACAGGGGGAATGCGTACATCTGTAGGAGCTGCCGAAGGCTGCGATCTTTTAAAGCATCCGCTCCAGCCCGACGATATCGCTGAGCCAGGCATTGAAGTGCCGCCACCAGCTGCCCGGTTCCTCGGTCATGGTGTGCATTTTGCCGTCGTCTTCGGTGGTCCATACGACCTGTTCATTCTTCAGCTGCACATGGTAACTCAAGGCCGGTGCCATGCCCTGCAACGCCAGGTCGCGAACGTGGGCCGCCAGTTCCGGACTGTCCACCAGCACCCCGACCTCGGTGTTCCACAGTACCGAGCGCGGGTCGAAGTTGAACGAGCCGATGAAGGATTTTTGCTGGTCGAAGATCATGGCCTTGCTGTGCAGGCTGGAATCGGAATCGCCGTAAGACTTGCTGGAAAACAGCCGAGGTCCGCTACCGCTGCTGTCTCCGGGCTGGCGGCGCAGTTCGAAGAGTTGCACGCCGTGCTCCAGCAGCGCCTTGCGATACGGTGCATAGCCGCCATGCACCGCCGGCACGTCAGTGGCCTCCAGTGAGTTGGTCAGCAGGCGTACCGTTACACCGGCGTCAGCCCGTCCGGTCAGGTAGACCAGCCCCGGTGGCCCAGGCACGAAATAGGCCGAGATCATGATCAGCTCTTTGCTGACGCCATCGAGTGCGGGCGCCAACTGGGTCGTCAGTAGCAACTGAGGGTCAGGCTCGCCGTCGGCCAGGACCTTGCTCGGTGCATCCCACAGCGCCTGATTCCATGCCCAGATCAGCTCTTCGCGCCAGATATCCAGGCGCGGCTGCGTGGTGAATTTCATCAACTGTTGATAGAGCGCGTGGTTCTGTTTGCGCGATTCCTCCAGGGATTCTTCCAGCCGGGTGCGGGTGTTTTGCAGGTCGTCGGCAGTCGGTTTGCTGGAGACAAATTCAGCGATCGGCTTGCTCAGGGCGCTGTTCCAGTACTGGTCGAAACTGTGCCCCAACTGCTCGGCGACCGGCCCGACACTGAGCATGTCGATGTCGGTGAAGTTCAGGTTGGGCTTGGCATCGAAATACTCATCCCCCAGGTTGCGCCCACCGACAATCGCCATGCTGTTGTCGGCCAGCCACAGTTTATTGTGCATGCGTCGATGTTGCCGCGACACATTGAGCAACCGGCCGATGGTGCGCGTCACGCCGGTGCTGCGACCCAGATGCAACGGGTTGAATACGCGGATCTGGATTTGTGCATGCGCCGCCAGCGTGGCGATGGTCTTGTCCAGGCCATCGCTGGTGGTGTCATCGAGCAGGATGCGCACCCGTACGCCGCGGTCCGCGGCCTTGAGCAATTCAGAAACCAGCATCCGCGTGCTGATGCCGTCATGCACGATGTAGTACTGCAGGTCGAGGCTGCTTTGCGCGTTGCGAATCAGCTCGGCGCGGGCGGTAAACGCCTCGGTGCTGTCGGACAGCAGGCGAAAGCCCGATTTCCCCTCATGGGTGGCGGCCTGGGCCTGGACCGATCGGCCGAATGCCGAGCCGCTCGCCGGTAGCGCCTGGCTCGGTTCAACCTGCAGGTCGAAGTTGGCGCAGCCGCCGAGGAACGAAGTGAGTAACACAAGAGCAAGCAGGGACTGTCTGGCTGTCACGTGGGATCGTTCCGGGTGGCGGCAGTGTAGGCATATGGACGCTGGTGTGATCAAAAAGGTCAGTCGGCTTGAGCCAGCAGTCTGATGGCTGCAGCGCCGACCTTGCGCACGGCTTCTTCAATCTGTGCCGTTGGTTTGGCAGCGTAGTTCATGCGCAGGCAATTGCGGTATTTGCCCGATGCGGAAAAGATGCTGCCGACGGCAATCTGTACGCCTTGATCGTGCAGTTCGCGATTGAGTTTCAGCGTGTCGAATCCTTCCGGCAGCTCGACCCAGAGCATGAAGCTGCCTTGGGGGCGGCTGGCGCGAGTGCCCGGTGGGAAGTAGCGAGCGACCCAGTCGATCATCATGTCGCGATTACGCTGGTATTGCGTGCGCATCCGCCGCAAATGCGGTTCGAAATGGCCGCCCTTGAGGAATTCGGCGATGGCGATCTGGGGTTGCGGAGCGGTCGAGCCGGTGCTGATGTATTTCATGTGCAGCACCCTTTCCAGATAGCGCCCGGGCGCGACCCAGCCGATGCGCAGGCCAGGGGCCAGGGTCTTGGAAAACGAACTGCACAGCAGCACGCGGCCGTCCTCGTCGAAGGACTTGATCGTGCGTGGGCGCGGATAGGAATAGGCCAGTTCGCCATACACATCGTCTTCGATGATCGCCACGTCGAAACGCTGTGCGAGCGTCAACAACGAGCGTTTGCGTGACTCCGGCATGATGTAGCCCAGCGGGTTGTTGCAGTTGGGGGTCAACTGTATGGCCTTGATTGGCCACTGCTCCAGTGCCAGTTCCAGGGCATCCAGGCTGATCCCGGTAAGCGGGTCGGTGGGAATCTCCAGGGCTTTCATGCCCAGCCCCTTGAGGGTCTGCATGGCACCGTGAAAACTCGGCGAATCCACCGCCACAATGTCCCCGGGTGCACAGATCGCCCGAATACTGGTGGACAGCGCTTCGTGGCAACCGGTGGTCACCACCAGGTCGCCGGGCCCCAGCTGGCAGCCCGAGTCGAGCATCAGGCGGGCGATCTGTTCGCGCAGTTCGAGGTTACCGTGGATGTTGTCGTAATACAGGCCCGGCATGTCTTGCCGCCGGCTGATGCGCGCCAGATCGCGCAGCAAGGGTTTCATGGTCGGGCTGGTGATGTCCGGCATGCCGCGACCCAGTTGCACCACGTCCTTGCGCGGCACGGCGCGGATCAGTTCCAGCACCTGGTCCCATTGCGAAATATCCACCGGCCGTTGGGCTGGACGGCCAATCGCCGGCAGGTCCGGCAGTTCGCGGCTGACGGGCACGAAGTACCCGGACTTCGGTCGTGGCATGGCCAAACCGTTGTCTTCCAGCACCCGATAGGCTTGCTGCACCGTGCTCAGGCTGACCCCGTGTTCGACGCTCAGCGCCCGCACCGAGGGCAAGCGGTCACCGGGACGATAGAAGCCCTGTTCGATACGCGTGCCGAGCAATTCGGCGAGGTTGACGTAAAGGGTCATGGTGCAGTCTCGGCGTGGGAGAGGGGGTAGACCAGTACAGATCGGGCAAAAATTCAGGATTCAGCGGCATAAACGGCGAATCTGTATGGATCTAATACAGGTCTTTTGAATCTGTAATGCATTTGCTCGCAACCGCATCATGAAAGCTCTGGCTACCCAAGTAAACAGGAGCAATCAAAATGAACGGCTTGAGCGATGTGCGGCTGACGTTACACAGTCAGGAACTGACGGCAGGGCAAAGGGACGGTGCGCGCCATGCGCCCATGCGCAATGCGCCGTCCCACCTGAGCCGCTGGGGTCTGTTCTGGCAGCGACTGCACACGCGCAAGGCATTGCTGGCGCTGACGGCGGAACAGCTCAAGGATGTCGGGCTGACGCGCGAGCAGGCGCGGGAGGAGGGGCTTAAGCCGTTCTGGCGGATCTGACTCAAGTGGTGTTCTTTAAATCGATTCGCGAGCAAGCCCGCTCCCACATTGGATCTTGGTGAACACGGATTTTGTGTTCGATCACATATCAAATGTGGGAGCGGGCTTGCTCGCGAAAGCGTCGGCACAGACGCCTCGAATTGTTCAGACCAACTCTTTCATCCGATGCCACAACATCCCCAACGCCAGCAACGGCGAGCGCAGATGCTTGCCGCCGGGGAAGGTGATGTGCGGCACCTGGGCAAACAAGTCGAAGCCTCCACCGTGCTGACCGCTGATGGCCTCGGCCAGCAGCTTGCCCGCCAGGTGCGTGGCGTTCACCCCATGACCGGAATAGGCCTGGGCGTAATACACGTTCGGCTGGTCCTTGAGCCGCCCGATCTGCGGTAGGCGATTGGCACCGATGCCGATCATCCCACCCCATTGATAATCGATCCGCACGCTGGCCAGTTGCGGGAAGACCTCCAGCATTTTCGGGCGCATATAGGCCGCGATGTCTTTCGGATCTCGCCCCGAGTAATGGCAGGCGCCGCCGAACAGCAGTCGTCGGTCCGCCGAGAGTCGGTAGTAATCCAGTGCCACCCGTTGATCGCAGACCGCCATGTTCTGCGGCAGCAGGGCGTGGGCCTGCTCTTCACTCAAAGGCTCGGTGGCGATGATATAGCTGCCGGCGGGCAGCACTTTGCCGCTGAGTTCGGGATTGAGTTCATTGAGGTAGGCGTTGCAGCCCAGTACCAGGGTCTTGGCCCGGACCGAGCCCTGGGCGGTGTGCACCTTGACCTCGGGGCCGTAATCGATGCGCGTGACGGCCGACTGTTCAAACAGCCGGGCCCCCAGTTGCCGGGCGGCCGCGGCTTCGCCCAAGGCCAGGTTCAGCGGATGCAGATGACCGGAGCCCATGTCGATCAGCCCGCCGACGTAGCGTTTGGAGCCCACCACCGTGTGCATTTCATGGGCTTGCAGCAGTCGGGTTTCATAGCGGTAACCGAGACTGCGCAGTTCTTCGGCGTCTTCGGCGAAGCCTTCGAGGTCGCGAGGCTTGTTGGCAAGGTCGCAATAGCCCCAGGTCAGGTCGCAGGGAATGCGAAACCGCTCGACTCTCTGTCGGACGATTTCCACCGCTTCCAGGCCCATGAGCTTCATCTGACGTACGCCGTCGGTACCGATCACATTGGCAAACTGATCCAGGCCATGGCCAACCCCCCGAATCAACTGCCCGCCGTTGCGGCCGCTGGCGCCCCAGCCGATTTTATGGGCTTCGAGCAGCACCACGCTCAGGCCGCGCTCAGCCAGTTCCAGCGCGGTGTTCAACCCGGAGAACCCGCCACCGACCACGCAAACGTCAGCCACCATCTCGCCGGTGAGCACCGGATGGTCGGGCTGGGGCAGGCTGCTGGCGGCATAATAAGAGCCGGTGTGCTGGTGATTCGCGGCAGGCGGCTGGGCACGGCCATTCATGTGCGTGATCCTGATTCGAGCGTCTGGAAAATTTGACGGAGCATAAGCCGGACCTCGTAGGCGGGCAACACTGGTCGGCCGGTGCTGTCTGGATCGGGGCTTTTACGTCAGAATCCGACCCTGTTCCGAGATCGGTAGTGTTTTAGATGAGTTGCAACAGTCAGAAAATTCGCACGCTGCGCCAACAGATTCCCTCGTTCGAGTGCGTGCCCGGTTGCCATGACTGCTGCGGCCCGGTCACCACTTCGCCGGAGGAAATGTCCCGTCTGCCGCGCAAGAGCCGCGCCGAGCAGGAGGCGGCGATGGACGAACTCAACTGCGTTCACCTGGGGCCGAACGGCTGCACGGTATATGACGAGCGGCCGCTGATCTGCCGGTTGTTTGGCACCACCAAGACCCTGCCGTGCCCCAATGGGCGAGGGCCGGTGGAGTTGATTCATCCGCGGGTGGAGAAGCAGGTATTCGAGTACATGGCCTCGAATCGGCAGGTGCTGGTTTAAAAGATCGCAGCCTGCGGCAACTCCTACATGGGATTGCGTTCCCCTGTAGGAGCTGCCGCAGGCTGCGATCTTTTGATCTTCAATCCGGAATCGGCAAACTCAAACTCTCCTTCACCTCTTCCATCACGATATAGCTCTTGGACTCGCGCACATGCGGCAGCTTGAGCAGGATGTCGCCCAGCAGTTTGCGGTACGAGGCCATCTCGGATATCCGTGCCTTCACCAGGTAGTCGAAATCCCCTGACACCAAATGGCACTCCAGCACGTGGGGCAGCTTCAGGACCGCGCGCCGGAACTCTTCGAAGGTATCGCCGGACTTGTAATCGAGGCTGATCTCGACGAACACCAACAGGCTGCCCTTGAGGTGCTGCGGATTGAGCCGGGCGTTGTAGCCCATGATGATCCCCTCGCGCTCCAGGCGGCGCACCCGCTCGGTACAGGGCGTGGTCGAGAGCCCCACTTTTTCCCCAAGCTCGGTAAAGGATATGCGCCCGTCCGCTTGCAGGATCCGCAGGATGTTGCGGTCGATCTTGTCCAGCTCACGTTTGGTCTGAGTGTTGGTACGCATAGGGGATGCGCCTCCGTGAAAAGGGTTTTTGCCGAGAATTGTCGCCAAATATAGGCGGTTATATAGTGAAAAGCACTGGCAAATCTTTTTTAAACTGCGCACATCTGAAGCTCTGAACAACAAACGTCAGCGGTTAGCCGCGATGAGGGAAATGAAAATGCGCGTCATGGTCTTGGGCAGCGGCGTCATCGGTACCACCAGTGCTTATTATCTGGCGCGTGCCGGGTTTGAAGTGGTGGTGGTCGACCGGCAGCCAGCGGCCGCCATGGAGACCAGTTTCGCCAACGCCGGGCAGGTTTCGCCGGGTTATGCCTCGCCGTGGGCCGCGCCGGGTGTGCCGCTCAAGGCCATCAAATGGCTGCTGCAGCGCCATGCACCCCTGGCGATCAAGGCCACTGCCGACATCGATCAGTACCTCTGGATGGCACAGATGCTACGCAACTGCACCGCCAGCCGTTACGCGGTGAACAAGGAGCGCATGGTCCGCCTGTCCGAGTACAGCCGTGACTGCCTCGACGAATTGCGCGCTGAAACCGGCATCGCCTACGAAGGCCGCAGCCTCGGTACCACGCAACTGTTCCGCACCCAGGCCCAGCTTGATGGCGCCGCGAAAGACATCGCCGTGCTGAAAGAGTCCGGCGTGCCGTTCGAACTGCTCGACCGCGAAGGCATTGCCCGCGTCGAACCGGCCCTGGCCAGCGTCACCGACATCCTCGCCGGTGCCCTGCGCCTGCCGAACGACCAGACCGGCGACTGCCAGATGTTCACCACCAAGCTCGCCGAAATGGCCGCCAACCTCGGTGTGCAGTTCCGTTTCGGCCAGGACATTCAGCGCCTCGACTTCGCCGGTGACCGCATCAACGGCGTGTGGATCGACGGCAAGCTGGAAACCGCTGACCGCTACGTACTGGCGCTCGGCAGCTACTCGCCGCAACTGCTCAAGCCGCTCGGCATCAAGGCGCCGGTGTATCCACTCAAGGGTTACTCCCTGACCGTGCCGATCACCAACCCGGCAATGGCCCCGACCTCGACCATTCTCGACGAGACCTACAAGGTCGCGATCACCCGTTTCGACAACCGCATCCGCGTTGGCGGCATGGCGGAGATCGCCGGTTTTGACCTGTCGCTGAACCCGCGTCGCCGGGAAACCCTGGAGATGATCGTCAACGACCTTTATCCTCAGGGCGGCAACCTGGCCGAAGCCAGCTTCTGGACCGGCCTGCGTCCGACCACGCCGGACGGCACGCCGATCGTCGGTGCGACCCCGTTCAAGAACCTGTTCCTGAACACCGGTCACGGCACTCTCGGCTGGACCATGGCGTGCGGCTCCGGTCGCTTGCTGGCGGACCTGATGGCCAAGAGAAAGCCGCAGATCAGCGCCGAAGGCCTCGATATTTCCCGTTATGGCAGCAAAACCCAGGATACTGCAAAGCATGTCAGCCCTGCGCCAGCTCACCAATAAGGCCTCGCGCCACGGTTGTAGCCGCTCTGCCATGACTACCTTGCAGTAAACAGCTCAGAAAGATCCCTCTTCCGGTGCTACTGGCGGTTTACGCCGTCGGCAGCACCGGTTTTTTTTAACGACCGACCAGAAGTCTGCCGCCATGCGTCCTGCCCGTGCCCTGATCGACCTTCAAGCCCTGCGTCACAACTACCGGATCGCCCGTGAAGTCACGGGAGCCCGTGCCCTCGCGGTGATCAAGGCCGATGCCTATGGCCATGGCGCGGTGCGTTGCGCCCAGGCGCTGGAAGCCGAGGCGGACGGGTTTGCCGTGGCCTGCGTCGAAGAGGCCCTGGAGTTGCGCGCGGCGGGCATTCGCGCGCCGGTGTTGCTGCTGGAAGGTTTTTTCGAAGCCGATGAGTTGTCGCTGATCGTCGAGCATGATTTCTGGTGCGTGGTGCATTCGCTGTGGCAACTCGAAGCCATCGAGAAAGCTGCCTTGAGCAAGCCGATCACGGTCTGGCTCAAGCTCGATTCGGGCATGCACCGGGTCGGCCTGCATCCGAAGGATTATCAGGCGGGCTATCAACGCCTACTGGCCAGCGGCAACGTGGCGAAGATCGTGCTGATGAGCCACTTCGCCCGCGCCGATGAGCTGCACAGCCAGGCCAGTGCCGAGCAGGTCGCGGTGTTCGAAGCGGCGCGCCAGGGTTTGTCGGCCGAAGTCAGCCTGCGTAACTCGCCGGCGGTGCTCGGTTGGCCGCAGGTGCCGAGCGATTGGGTACGTCCGGGCATCATGCTCTACGGCGCCACGCCTTTCGAAGAAGCCAACGCCGTGGCCTCGCGCCTGCAGCCGGTGATGACCCTCGAATCGAAAGTGATCAGCGTGCGTGAATTGCCGGCGGGCGAGCCGATTGGCTACGGCGCCAGGTTCATCACTCCCAAGCCGATGCGCGTAGGCGTGGTCGCCATGGGGTACGCCGATGGCTATCCACGGTTGGCGCCCACCGGCACGCCGGTGCTCGTCGCCGGGCAACGCAGCCAGTTGATTGGCCGGGTGTCGATGGACATGCTCTGCATTGACTTGACCGATGTACCGCAAGCCGGCCTCGGTTCGACCGTCGAGTTGTGGGGCAAAAACATCCTCGCCAGTGACGTGGCAATCGCCGCCGGCACGATTCCTTACCAGATCTTCTGCAACCTGCGCCGGGTGCCAATGCTCTATTCCGGGAGCTAAGGCCAAACGGCAGGCGCCGGAAGTCGCCTCGCCGAACAGGATTCAGGTCAAAGTGTTGTAAATACTGAACGCTGTCGCCATGATAACGCTCAATATTCCAACAACCTGAATCCCTGGAGGCTCCTGCATTGGACGTCGGTGAACGACTGCAATCAATCCGCAAGCTCAAAGGTCTTTCCCAGCGTGAGCTCGCCAAACGCGCGGGCGTCACCAACAGCACGATTTCGATGATCGAGAAGAACAGCGTCAGCCCCTCGATCAGTTCGCTGAGGAAGGTGTTGGGCGGGATTCCCATGTCCATGGTCGAGTTCTTTTCCGAAGAAATCCTCCAGGAAAAACCGACTCAGATCGTCTACAAAGCCAACGAGCTGATCGATATTTCCGATGGTGCAGTGACCATGAAACTGGTCGGCCGGGCTCACCCGAGCCGTGCTATCGCCTTCCTCAATGAAATCTACCCGCCTGGCGCCGACACCGGTGACGAGATGCTCACCCATGAGGGTGAGGAAACCGGCATTTTGGTGGAAGGGCGGCTGGAACTGGTGGTCGGGCTTGAAACATTTGTGCTCGAAGCCGGCGATAGCTACTACTTTGAAAGTACCAAGCCGCATCGTTTCCGTAACCCGTTCGATGCGCCGGCGCGACTAATCAGCGCAGCAACACCCGCGAATTTTTAAGGAAAGAGGCGCCCTGCCAGCATGGCCGAGGCACCCGAGCTGTTAGACCGTTGCGCAACAAGACCCCTTCGACTTTGGGGTTGTTTCAGTGTCGCGGGCTTACCGCTATACTTGCGCCCGCCTGCGAACCGTGGCCGTAGGCGTGACTAGCCACCATTGAGGGTGAACGCGTGAATCTAATTATGAAAATGCTGGCCGCACCAGCAACCGTATTGGCCCTCTGGGCTGTCAGCGCTCAAGCTGCGACGAACGATGAAATTGCCAAACGCCTTGAGCCAGTCGGCCAGGTCTGTGTCCAGGGCAAAGAGTGCAAGGGCATGGAAGTCGCCGCTGCGACTGGCGGGGGTGGCGGTGCCAAGGCGCCTAAAGACGTCATTGCCAAGCATTGCAATGCCTGTCACGGTACCGGCTTGCTGGGCGCGCCGAAAATCGGTGACAAGGCCGCGTGGAAAGAGCGCGCCGACCACCAGGGCGGCCTCGATGGCATCCTGGCCAAAGCCATCACCGGTATCAACGCGATGCCGCCAAAAGGCACCTGCGCCGACTGCTCCGACGACGAGCTGAAGGGCGCCATCAAAGAGATGTCCGGCCTGTAACCGGTCCGCCTCTTTCGCGAAAAAGCCGCTTGCGAGCGGCTTTTTTGTGCCTGCGATTTCCCCTGAGCTGCCGCAGGCTGCGATCTTTTGATCTTGATTGTTAAAAAACAAGATCAAAAGATCGCAGCCTTCGGCAGCTCCTACTGTTCAATGCAGTAAAGACCCGGCAAGCTCGGTCCAACCCCACTTCATGGAATGTACGGGAGGATCGGATGGTACAGCTGTGTTCTATCGAGCAAGCGGTCGATGAGGTGTTGGCGCGGTTGCCGGCGCATATCCACATGGGCCTGCCCCTGGGTCTGGGCAAACCCAACCCATTCGTCAACGCGCTGTATCAACGTGTGGCGCAATTGCCGCAGCGGCAACTGACGATCTACACCGCCCTGTGCCTTGGCCGTCCTGCGCTGGGTGACGGATTGCAAAAGCGTTTTCTCGAACCCTTTGTCGAACGGGTCTTTGGCGATTATCCGGAACTGGATTTCCTCGCCGGCCTGCAGCGCGATAACTTGCCGGCCAACATTCACATCCAGCAGTTCTTCATGCAGCCGGGCAGCCTGCTCCACAGCGCGTCGGCCCAGCAGGATTACGTCAGCAGCAACTACAGCCACGCCGCCCGGGACATCAATGCCGCCGGCTTGAACCTGGTTGCGCAATTGGTGGCCAGCCATGCTGAGCATCCCGATCGCTTGAGCCTGAGCTGCAACCCGGACATCACCCTCGACCTGCTGCCGATGATCGCCAGGCGCCGGGAAGCCGGGGAGACGATCCTGATGGTCGGCCAGGTGCATGACGATTTGCCCTACATGCCCGGTGATGCCGAAGTCGGTATCGATACCTTCGACTTGCTGATCGACGAGAAGGACAGCACCACGCTGTTCTCCACGCCGAACATGCCAGTGGGTTTCCAGGATCATTTCATCGGGTTGCACGCCAGTACCTTGGTACGCGATGGCGGCACCCTGCAGATCGGCATCGGTTCCATGGGTGATGCGTTGACCGCTGCGTTGCTGGCGCGACAGGCCGACAGCGACGCTTACAAGGCTTTGCTGACCGACATCGATCTCAGCCCATGGGCGCAATTGATCGAGCGCGAAGGCGGCATCGATCCGTTCGCCAAGGGCCTGTACGGGTGCAGTGAAATGTTCGTCAACGGCTTGCTGGTGCTGGCCGACGCCGGGATCGTGCGGCGCAAGGTGTACCCGGATGTGTCGACCCAGCAGCAGGCCAATGCCGGCACCCTCGACGAAGCAGCGCAAACCGACGGAATTTCGGTGCATGGCGGGTTTTTCCTCGGGCCGCGCAGTTTCTATCAACGCCTGCGCGAGTTGCCGCAGAGCAAGCGGCTCGAATTCAACATGACCCGTATCAGCTACATCAACGAGCTATACGGGCAGGAAGAGCTCAAACGCTTGCAGCGGCTCGATGCGCGGTTCATCAACACGGCATTTACCATGACCCTTCTGGGCGCCGGTGTGGCGGATCAGCTGGAAGACGGGCGGGTGCTCAGCGGTGTGGGCGGGCAGTACAACTTCGTTGCCCAGGGCCATGCGCTGGAAGGGGCGCGGTCGGTGTTGCTGCTGCGTAGCTGGCGTGAGTCGGGCGGTGATGTCAGTTCCAATATTGTCTGGGAGTACGGTCACTGCACGATCCCGCGACACCTGCGGGACATCGTGGTCACCGAGTATGGCATTGCCGACCTTCGCGGGAAAACCGATGCGGTGGTGATCGAGGCATTGCTGAATATCAGTGATTCGCGCTTTCAGGCGGGGCTGATCGAACAAGCACAGAAGGTGGGTAAGTTACCGAAGGATTTTCGCCTCGATTCGCGCTTCACCGATAACCGACCTGAGCGTTTACAGGCGATTCAGGCACGGCATGCACGTCTGTTTCCGGAGTATCCGCTGGGCTGTGATTTCACCGAGGTCGAACGGGATCTGTTGCGGGCGTTGAACTGGCTCAAGAGCAAATTCAAGCTGAGTGAAGTGTTGGAGCTGGGTAAGGCTGCGCTGGATGCGCCGGAGCCTGAATCATTTCCCGAACACCTGGAGCGTATGCAGCTGAAGAAGCCGGAAGGGCTGAAAGAGGATTTGTATCAGCGGTTGCTGCTCACCGGCCTGAAGGCCACCGCGCAATAAAAGCCAACCCAAAACAACTGTGGGAGCGGGCTTGCTCGCGAAGGGGCCGTGTCAGTCACCGATGATGTTGACTGACACGGCCCCCTTCGCGAGCAAGCCCGCTCCCACATTAGGTTTTGCGGTGTGGCGGCTTTAGTCGATGAAGGTCACAACACCACCAGCTAGCGACTGAACACGGGCCAGGGACTCAACGCGATACCCCTGCGCATCCAGCTCCGCACGGCCGCCCTGGAACGACTTCTCGATCACGATCCCCAAGCCAGCCACGGTCGCGCCAGCCTGCTTGATGATCGAGATTAGCGCCTGGGACGCCTTACCGTTGGCCAGGAAGTCATCGATGATCAGCACGCGGTCGCTGCTGGTCAGATGGCGTGGAGAGATCGCCACGGTGCTTTCGGTCTGCTTGGTGAACGAGTAAACGGTCGCCGACAGCAGGTTTTCAGTCAGGGTCAGGGACTGGTGCTTGCGAGCGAAAATCACCGGCACACCGAGGTTCAGACCGGTCATGATCGCCGGGGCGATGCCCGAGGCTTCGATGGTGACGATCTTGGTGATGCCCGAATCCTTGAACAGCGTGGCGAATTCATCGCCGATCAGCTTCATCAGGGCCGGGTCGATCTGGTGGTTCAGAAAGGCGTCGACTTTCAGGACCTGATCGGAAAGCACGATGCCTTCTTCGCGAATTTTCTTGTGCAGTGCTTCCATGAAGCTGTCCTCGTTTGGCGTCTTTTGCGCCGAAGGTCTAAATAAAAGTGGTCAATTCTAGCGCTTTAACATCGCGCGTATATCCGCCAATGCGCTATTGCCGCGAACGGCCTTGACTTCGGTCGGGGTGTCGTCGTTGCCTTCCCAGGCAAGGTCGTCCGGCGGCAGTTCGTCGAGGAAGCGGCTCGGTGCGCAATCGATGATCTCGCCGTATTGCTTGCGCTTGGCGGCGAAGGTGAAGGCCAGGGTCTGGCGCGCGCGGGTGATGCCCACGTAGGCCAGGCGCCGCTCCTCTTCGATGGTGTCGGCTTCGATGCTGGAGCGGTGCGGGAGGATTTCCTCTTCCATGCCCATGATGAACACGTAGGGGAATTCCAGGCCCTTGGAGGCATGCAGGGTCATCATCTGCACGCCTTCGGCGCCATCTTCTTCTTCCTGCTGGCGCTCGAGCATATCGCGCAACACCAGTTTGCCGATGGCGTCTTCGACGGTCATCTCGCCGTCTTCGTCTTTCTCCAGGGTGTTCTTCAGCGCCTCGATCAGGAACCACACGTTGCCCATGCGGTAATCGGCGGCCTTGTCGCTGGAGCTGTTGGTGCGCAGCCAGTTCTCGTAGTCGATGTCCATGACCATGCTGCGCAGAGCCGAGATCGGGTCTTCGCCAGCGCATTGCTCGCGCACCTTGTCCATGAAGCGCTTGAACCGCGACAGGCGATCGGTGAAGCGGCTGTCCAGATGCTCGCCCAGGCCGATTTCGTCGGTGGCGGCATACATCGAGATTTTTCGCTCGGTGGCGTAGTTGCCCAGCTTCTCCAACGTAGTCGAACCGATCTCCCGGCGTGGGACGTTGATCACGCGCAGGAAGGCGTTGTCGTCGTCCGGGTTCACGATCAGGCGGAAATAGGCCATCAGGTCTTTCACTTCCTGGCGACCGAAGAAGCTGTTGCCGCCGGACAGGCGATACGGCACCTGGTGGTGCTGCAACTTCAGTTCGATCAACTTGGCCTGGTAGTTACCCCGGTACAGGATCGCGAAATCGCTGTACGGCCGGTCGGTGCGCAAGTGCAGGCTGAGGATTTCCACGGCCACGCGCTCGGCTTCGGCGTCTTCGTTGCGGCAGCGGATCACCCGGATCTCGTCGCCGTGGCCCATTTCACTCCACAGCTGCTTTTCGAATTCGTGGGGGTTGTTCGAGATCAGCACGTTGGCGCAACGCAGGATGCGGCTGGTGGAGCGGTAGTTCTGCTCCAGCATCACCACTTTCAGGGACGGGTAGTCGTCCTTGAGCAGCATCAGGTTTTCCGGACGGGCGCCGCGCCAGGCGTAGATAGACTGGTCATCGTCGCCGACCACGGTGAACTGGTTACGCTTGCCGATCAGCATCTTCACCAGCAGGTATTGGCTGGCGTTGGTGTCCTGGTATTCGTCCACCAGCAGGTAGCGCACCTTGTTTTGCCACTTCTCCAGGATGTCGGCGTGCTCTTCGAACAGCTTCACCGGCAGCAGGATCAGGTCGTCGAAGTCTACCGCGTTGAACGCCTTGAGCGTGCGCTGGTAGTGGGTGTAGACGATGGCGGCGGTCTGTTCCTTGGGGTTGCGCGCGTTTTCCAGGGCCTGGGCCGGCAGGATCAGGTCGTTTTTCCAGGCGCCGATCATGTTCTTGATCTCGTCGACGCCGTCGTCGCCCGAGTATTCCTTTTGCATGATGTCGGTCATCAGGGCCTTGACGTCGGTCTCGTCGAAAATCGAGAAACCGGGTTTGTAGCCCAGCCGCACGTGTTCCTTGCGGATGATGTTCAGGCCCAGGTTGTGAAAGGTGCAGACCGTCAGGCCGCGACCCTCACCGGCGCGCAGCAGGGTGCCGACCCGCTCTTTCATCTCGCGCGCGGCCTTGTTGGTAAAGGTCATGGCGACGATGTACTGGGCGCGGATGCCGCAGTTCTGGATCAGGTGGGCAATCTTTCGGGTGATGACGCTGGTCTTGCCGGAGCCTGCACCGGCGAGCACCAAAAGAGGGCCGCCGACATAGCTCACGGCTTCTTGCTGCCGGGGATTGAGTCGGGACATAGGTAAATTCAGGAGTCAGTCACGAAATGGGCCGGCATTTTAACAGGCTCAGCGAATTGTGCTGCTCTGTCCGACTTGTGACGTACAACGCGATCTGTATTTGCCGGTTTTGTTACTTTCACGCAGGATGCGCAACGAATTCGCGTCTAATGTTGGTAATTTCCTGATACAAAGGCCTCGTTTGAAGGCAATGTCCATTGGTCATTAGGGATCGGCGCGGCATAATGCGGTCGCCTACATCCATGCAGAGTCTAGGGAGCTAGCTTGTCTACGCCTGTCGAACCCTTGCGTTTGCTGCTACTGGCCGAAGAGCCAGCGTGGGCAGCGTTGTTGCGCGAGTGTCTGGCTCCGATGGGGAGCTCGGCCGTGCTCATCAGTGCGCCGAGCTGGGAATCGGTCAGCAGTCTGTTCGATGACAACCGCAGCGCGGTGTTGTTGACGATCCCGGCCCTCCAGCCGGCGGCCGGTCGTTGCTGCCTGCCGACGGTATTGCTGCTCGAGCATGAGCCCCTGACCCCGCCCGACGGTGTAAGTGACTGGCTGGTACGCGACCATCTCGACCCGGGCATGCTGCGCCGTTGCCTGCGCCATGTGCGTGAGCGCGGCGTACTGGAAACCACCCTGCAGCGCCTGGCCGAGCAGGATCCGCTGACTGGCATCGCCAACCGCCAGGGTTTCCAGACCTTGCTGACGGCGCGCCTGGCGGAAAACGATGGTCGTGGCCTGGCCCTCGGTCACCTGGACCTCGACAACTTCCGTTACGCCAACGATGCCCTCGGCCATCAGGCCGGTGATCGCCTGATCCTGCAGGTGGTCGCGCGGCTCAAAGGCCAGCTTGAAGCCGGTGATCAACTGGCGCGACTGGGCAGCGATGAGTTCGCCTTGCTGATCGACACCCGACGCGCTCCTCAGCGCGCCGAATGGATGGCCGAACGCATCACTGAAGCGTTGGCCGAGCCTTACTGGATCGACGGCGAAAGCCTGCTGATCGGCTCCAGCCTGGGCATTGCCCATGCACGGGCACAGGCTGGCGCCGACCCCCTGATGTGGCACGCGCATATCGCCATGCAGCAGGCCAAGAGCACCCAAGGCTGTACGTTTCATATTTTCAACGAGCGCATCAACCGCAACGCCCGCAGCATCGCCGACCTCGAAACCGAGCTGCGCCGGGCGTTGCGCCGTGATGAGCTGGAGCTGCATTACCAGCCGCGAATGAACCTTGAAGACGGGCAGATCGTCGGCCTCGAAGCCCTGGTGCGCTGGCGTCATGCCGAGCGCGGCTTGCTGCCGCCGAGCGAATTCGTGCCGCTGGCCGAACAGAGCGGTTTGATCGTACCGCTGGGTTACTGGGTCATTTCCCGGGCGTTGCGCGACATGCAGGCGTTGCTTGAGCTGGGTTTGCCGCCGTTGCACATGGCGATCAACCTGTCGTTCCGGCAGTTCCAGGACAGTCAGTTGCTCTCGACCCTGAGCCGGCTGATTGCCGAGCGCGGAGTCGAGGCGCAGTGGCTGGAGTTCGAGCTCACCGAAACCGCGGTCATGCGCCGCAGCGACCTGGTCAAGCAAACCATGGACGCCCTTGGCCGCCTGGGCGTGCGCTTCTCCCTCGATGACTTCGGCACCGGCTTTTCCTCGTTCGTGCACCTCAACAGCCTGCCGATCACGCTGCTGAAGATCGACAAGAGCTTTGTCGGCGGCATGGAACAGCGCGAAGAAAACCGCCAGCTGGTGCACGCGATGATCAACCTGGCGCACAACCTCAAACTGGAAGTCGTCGCCGAAGGCGTGGAGACACCGGAGCAACTGGAACTGTTGCGCGGGTTCGATTGCGATCAGGTGCAGGGGTACCTGATCAGCAAGCCGTTGCCGTTGGCGGAGCTGGTGCAGTACCTGACGTTTGACAGCAGCCAGCAGGCGCCGCTGGAAGTCGTGGTTTAAACACCCACGCAAAACTGTAGGAGCTGGCTTGCCAGCGAAGACGGTTTGTCATTCAACACATTTGTCGACTGACCCACCGCCTTCGCTTGCAAGCCAGCTCCTACAGGGATCTCATTCGGCCTGGATGGCGTCGAAGCGCTCTTGCGACGGCTCCCGCCGAATCATCCGCTTCATCTTCGACTCAAACGCCAGCGTCAGGCTCACCGCTGCGCAGGCCAATCCCAGCGCCAGGCCCCACCACACGCCCGTTGGCCCCCATTGCAAATGGAACGCCATCCACCAGGCTGCCGGGGCGCCAATCAGCCAATAACAGCCCAGGCCCACGAGGAAGGTGGTCTTGGCATCCTTGAGCCCGCGAATGCAGCCCATGGCGATGGTTTGCGTGCCGTCGAACAGCTCGAACCACGCCGCCACAGCCAGCAGGCTCACGGCCAGGTCGATGACGTCGCGAAACGCCGGGTCGTTGTGATCGAGAAACAGCCCGACCAACTGATTCGGCAACAGCCAGAAGACCATCGCAAAACACAGCATCGCCGCCGCGCCGAAAGCCAGACCGACCCTTCCGGCCAGCCGCGCGTCCAGTAACTGCCCGGCGCCGTAATGCTGACCGATGCGCATGGTGATCGCGTAGGAAATCCCCGCAGGCACCATGAATGCCACCGACACGATCTGCAGGGCGATCTGGTGCGCGCCCAGTTGCGTGCTGCCCATGGTGCCCATGCACAAGGCGGCGAAGGCAAACAGCCCGACCTCCACCGCGTAGGTGCCACCAATCGGCAGGCCCAGGCGCCACAGTTCCTTCAGGTACTGGCGGTTGAGCCGCGACAAGCCCTGACGCAGTGGATAGGCATCATAGGCCGGGTGCCGGCGAATGTGCCACGCCAGCGCCAGGGCCATCAGGTTGGCGACAATCGCCGTGACCAGGCCAATGCCCATCAGCCCCAGTTTCGGCAGGCCGAACATGCCTGTGATCAGCGCATAGTTGAGCAGAAAGTTGGCAACGGTACCGCCCAGGCTGATGACCATCACTGGTGTTGCCCGGCCGATGGCGCTGGTGAAACCGCGCAAGGCCATGAAGCTCAGGTAGCCGGGCAGGGCAAAGGGCAGGAAGATCAGGAATTGTCCGGCCGCCTGGACGTTGCTTTCGGTCTGGCCGAACAGCAGCAGTACCGGTTTCAGGTTCCACAGCAGAAGACCGGCGCCCAGCGCCATCAACCATGCCAGCCACAAGCCGGCCTGGGTCAGCCGGGCCGCACCGAGGATATCGCCCGCTCCCTGACGGATCGCCACCAGGGTGCCGACCGCCGCGATCACGCCGATGCAGAAAATCGACACGAACGAATATGTCGCCGCGCCGAGCCCGCCACCGGCCAGAGCCTCGGGGCTCAGGCGCGCCATCATCAGGGTGTCGGTGAGCACCATCAGCATGTGCGCCAACTGCGAGGCAATCAACGGCCCCGCCAGCCGCAGGATGGCCCAGAGTTCAATACGCGCTGGATGCTGCATGGTCATCACGCTCGGTTATCAAAGAGAACAGGAAAGCGTCGATTCTCGGCGCTCTGCGGCGTTTGCACAAAGGGATAAAAAGGATGGGTAACATGATTCAAACTCATGTTGAATAGTTTCTGCTAGGGTATCCAAAACCGCTGTAGGAGCTTTCCTGATGTCGCGTCGTCTTCCTCCTCTTTATGCCCTGCGCGCATTCGAAGCGGCGGCGCGACACACGTCGTTTACCCGTGCTGCGGAAGAACTGTCGATCACCCAAAGTGCAGTCAGTCGGCATATTCGTACGCTCGAAGAGCATTTTGCCTGCCGCTTGTTTCATCGCAGTGGCCGCAACCTGCAGTTGACCGAATCGGCGCGCTTGCTGCTGCCGGGCATTCGCGAAGGTTTTACGGCCCTTGAGAGGGCCTGCAACACCTTGCGCGCCGAAGACGACATCCTGCGCATGAAAGCCCCGTCGACACTGACCATGCGCTGGTTGCTGGCGCGGCTCAGTCGCTTCCGCCATCTGCAGCCGGGGAACGAGGTGCAATTGACCAGCGCCTGGATGGATATCGATTCGGTGGACTTCAATGATGAGCCGTTCGACTGTGCGGTGTTGCTGAGCAACGGGCATTTCCCGGCGGACTGGGAGGCGAGCTATCTTTTTCCCGAGGAACTGATCCCGGTGGGGGCGCCCAACCTGCTTAATGATCAACCTTGGGATGTTGAGCGTCTGATCAATACCGAGCTGCTGCACCCGACACCGGATCGACGGGACTGGCGCAATTGGCTGGAGCGCATGGGCCTGGCCGAGCAGGTGTCGCTCAAGGGCGGGCAGGTCTTCGACACCCTTGAACTGGGCATGATCGCGGCCGCCCGGGGGTACGGCGTGTCGATGGGCGATCTGCTGATGGTGGCTGAGGATGTCGCCCAAGGTCGCTTGAGCCTGCCTTGGCCAACTGCAGTCGCCAGCGGCGAGAAGTATTACCTTGTGTGGCCGAAAACCCGTCCGGGTGGCGAGCGCATGCGTCGGCTCAGTGACTTCCTGCAAGGGGAGGTCAGGGCCATGGAGCTGCCGGATGTCGTGCACCTGAGCTGAGTCGTTACTGCGTTGCTGGCCGATACTGCAACGCCTCGGCCAGATGCTCGCGGCTGATGCTGTCGACCTGCTCAAGATCCGCCAACGTCCGCGCAACCTTGAGCAACCGGTGCGCTGAACGCAGGGAGAGGTTTAGCCGCTCACAAGCGGTTTCCAGCCAGTTTTCATCGACTGTGGATAACTTGCAGTGCTTGCGCAGCCCTGGCAGATCGAGAAAGGCATTGGCACAGCCCTGACGCGTCTGTTGGCGCTCGCGTGCCTCGGCCACTATCAATGCAGCGCTGGCGCTGTCCTCTCCAGGTTTCACGGGAGGATTGAGCGCCGTGGCCTCCCGTGCCACGGTCAGGTGCAGGTCGATCCGATCCAGCAACGGGCCCGACAGCTTGTTGCGGTAGCGTTGCACCATGTCCGGGGTGCAGGAGCAGCGGCCCGTGGGTTCGCCAAGATATCCACAGGGACACGGATTCATCGCCGCCACTAACTGGAACCGCGCCGGAAACCGCACGCGATCCTTCGCCCGGGAGACCACGATGTAGCCGGACTCCAGCGGTTCCCTCAGGACTTCCAGGACCCTGCGTTCAAACTCCGGAAGCTCGTCAAGGAACAAGACACCGTGGTGGGCGAGGGTGATTTCGCCTGGCTGCGGTTTCGAACCGCCGCCCACCAGTGCAGGGCCTGAGGCAGAGTGGTGGGGCTGGCGAAATGGCCGGTGAGGCCAATGGCTCAGCGGTACGCAACTGGTGACCGATTGAATGGCCGCCACCTCCAGCGCCTCGCTTTCGGACAGCGGCGGCAGGAGTCCGGGCAGACGGCTCGCCAGGAGTGTCTTGCCCGTCCCCGGCGGCCCGCTGAGCAACAGGTTGTGCGCGCCCGCCGCGGCAAGCAACAGCGCCCGTTTGGCCGCAAGCTGCCCCTGCACCTCATTCAGATCGGGATAGGGTTTGCTGGCGTAGAGCAAGCCATTGGAAACATAAGGCTCAATCGGCGTATGCCCATTGAAATGCGCGACAGCCTCCAGTAAATGATCCACCGCAATCACTTTCAAGCCTGACGCCAGGCACGCTTCCTCGGCATTGGCCCGCGGCACCACCAGCGAACGCCCGGCCTTGCGCGCCGCCAACGCCGCCGGCAATACCCCGCGTACGGCCCGCACCGCCCCCGACAGCGCCAGCTCCCCCAGGCACTCCACATCATCGAGCGTCAGCGTCGGCACCTGCACACTGGCCGAGAGAATCCCCAGGGCAATCGCCAGATCGAAACGCCCACCGTCCTTGGGCAAATCCGCCGGCGCCAGGTTCAGGGTGATGCGCCGAGGCGGAAACTGCAGCCCCGAATTGATGATCGCACTGCGCACCCGGTCCTTGCTTTCCTTCACCGCCGCCTCGGGCAGGCCGACCATGGTCAGCGATGGCAAACCATTGGCCAGATGGACTTCAACGGTGACAGCGGGCGCATCCACGCCAATTTGGGCGCGGCTGTGGACGATGGAGAGGGACATGGTCGTTCCTTGAAATGACAGAGGCCGCTTCCTGCGGGTTTTTCAAGGGTAGACAGAAGATGAGGGTTTCGCGTTGGGGTAGAGAAGTTGAATTTTCGCTGGATGTTGCGAGTCATCCTGGAGCGTGCTGACTCACAAAAAAAACCGCCATGCAGGCAGTTCGTCTGTCGACAGGGTCAGGCTCTTTTGCCAGCAAGCAGGCCCGCAGGTTCAAGGTCTTTACCGTGGGAGGCAGTCCCGCCTTCGGATCGTCGTCGTACGCCTTAAGCATCCGGGTCGCCAAACCCAGTGCTGAACATTCAGCAGGGGATGAGCTTAGAGACTGGCTTATGGGCGACGCAATCGGACGGCGGTGTGATGTTTTGTAGGACGTTGCCGAGATGGTTGAAGGGCGGAACATCAAAAGATCGCAGCCTTCGGCAGCTCCTACAGGGATCGCAGTGTTTACTCGGTTGGTGGAGTGAGCTTCGCTTCCATTTCCGCGACCTTCGCCTCTAGCGCCTCCAGCCGCGCCCGCGTGCGCGCCAATACCACCATCTGGCTATCGAACTCTTCACGACTCACCAGATCCAGCTTGCTGAACCCGCTCTGCAACAGAGCCTTGAACTGGCTTTCGATTTCGCTTTTCGGCAGTGGCGTGTCGCCGCTGAAGAGTCGGGAGGCGGTGCCTGTCAGGGCGTCGAGGAAGTCTTTGGGGGCGAGCATGGGGGAATGTCCTGGTAGCAATGGCGGGCAGTGTATCACGCAGTGTCTATAGTCAATTCCGCAGGCAAGGGATGCACGCTTTTCGCGCATGCGGACGGACGGCATCGCACCGTTGTTGTGCGTAACCCGTCGGGTGTTGTCGTGAAGTGGTCGCGATCTGTTGGCAAAGGCTTGAAATCAATGTGTTTTGTGGAGATGGCAAGCTTTCTGCTTAGATGCTGATGACCCATGCACTGATGCAGTCGCTGTGACGAATGCAGTGCGCCAGGCGAAACGCGGGGAGTGTTTCGCAAGGAGCGGTTAACTGGCGTCGGACGGGCAGGTAAGGCCGACGATGCGTTACAAAGCCAGGCACTGCGCTTAGACTTGAGACGGGTTTGTTTTCCTGGGGCAAGTCCACCAAATTCGGGAGAGAGTTTTCATGAAGCTAGTCACTGCCATCATCAAGCCGTTCAAGTTGGACGACGTGCGCGAGTCGTTGTCCGAGATCGGCGTGCAGGGCATTACCGTTACTGAAGTCAAAGGCTTCGGTCGGCAGAAGGGTCACACCGAGCTGTATCGCGGCGCGGAATACGTGGTCGATTTCCTGCCAAAGGTGAAGATTGATGTCGCCATTGACGACAAGGATCTCGACCGGGTTATCGAGGCGATAACCAAGGCGGCCAACACCGGCAAGATCGGTGACGGCAAGATCTTCGTGGTCAATCTGGAACAGGCGATTCGCATCCGTACCGGCGAAACCGATACCGACGCAATCTAAGCCGCCACAAACCCAACGCCCCAGGAGAAAACAAAATGACTCTGCGTAAATTCGCAGGGCTAGGAGCCCTGTTGTCCATCGTAATGCCCAGCCTTGCTTTGGCGGCAGACGAAGTGGCGGCCCCAGTCCTCAACTCCGGCGATACCGCCTGGATGTTGACCTCGACAGCCCTCGTGCTGTTCATGACCATTCCCGGCCTCGCGCTGTTCTACGGTGGCATGGTTCGCTCCAAAAACATTCTTTCCGTGATGATGCAGTGCTTCGCCATTACCGGCCTGATCAGCGTCCTGTGGGTCATCTATGGCTACAGCATCGCGTTCGACACCACCGGTATGGAACAGGGCGTCGTCAACTTCAACTCGTTCTTCGGTGGCATGGGCAAGGCCTTCCTCGCCGGTGTCACGCCATCCAGCCTGACTGGCCCGGCTGCGTTGTTCCCTGAAGCGGTGTTCATCACCTTCCAGATGACGTTCGCGATCATCACCCCGGCGCTGATCGTCGGTGCCTTCGCCGAGCGCATGAAGTTCTCCGCGATGCTGATCTTCATGGGCATCTGGTTCACCCTGGTGTATGCACCGATCGCGCACATGGTCTGGTCCGGCAACGGCGGCCTGATGTGGGACTGGGGCGTACTGGACTTCGCCGGCGGCACCGTGGTGCACATCAACGCCGGTGTGGCCGGTCTGATTGCCTGCCTGGTGCTGGGCAAGCGTAAAGGCTTCCCGACCACCCCGATGGCCCCGCACAACCTTGGTTACACGCTGATGGGCGCGGCCATGCTGTGGGTTGGCTGGTTCGGTTTCAACGCCGGTTCCGCTGCGGCGGCCAACGGCACGGCCGGCATGGCGATGCTGGTCACCCAGATCGCGACCGCCGCTGCGGCACTGGGCTGGATGTTCGCCGAGTGGGTCACCCACGGCAAACCAAGCGCACTGGGCATCGCCTCGGGTGTGGTTGCCGGCCTGGTAGCCATTACCCCGGCCGCTGGCACCGTAGGCCCGATGGGCGCTCTGGTGATCGGTCTGGCTGCAGGCGTGGTGTGCTTCTTCTGCGCGACTACGCTCAAACGCAAACTCGGCTATGACGACTCCCTGGATGCCTTCGGCGTACACGGTATCGGCGGTATTCTCGGCGCGATCCTCACCGGTGTCTTCGCTGCACCATCCCTGGGTGGCTTTGGCACCGTGACCGACATCGCCGCGCAAGTGTGGATTCAGTGCAAAGGCGTGGGCTTCACCGTGATCTACACCGCAATCGTCACCTTCATCATCCTCAAGGTCCTGGACGCCGTCATGGGCCTGCGGATCACCGAAGAAGAAGAGGCGGTCGGTATCGATCTGGCGCTTCACAACGAACGCGGCTACAACTTGTAAGCACGCGCATGAAAAAACTTGCCCGGCTCGCCGGGCATTTTTTTGTCCGGGATTTGTCATTGAAGGGTGAGCTGAAAGGTTTTTTCCTACAGGTTTTACGATGTTTGCGCCGGGTGTATTTGTACGGTCGAAGGCTTACAGAAATGAAGGAATATTAGGGCCTTTGTTTTTTCCCAGAGCGCGCTAGAATGCGCCCCGAACGTGCGGAGAACTGTATGTGGCAACAGACTCTGATTACCCTGCGGGCGAGGCCTCGGGGCTTTCATCTGGTAACGGACGAGTTACTCGCCGGCTTGCCTGAACTCAAGGCGTGTCGGGTCGGTCTGTTGCACTTGTGGCTGCAGCATACCTCGGCGTCGTTGACCATCAACGAAAACGCCGATCCGGCGGTACGTCGCGACTTCGAACGATTTTTCAATCGTCTGATCCCACAAGGAACAGACGGCTATGAGCATAACGACGAAGGCCTGGACGACCTCCCGGCGCACTTCAAGGCCAGCGTGCTTGGCTGTCAGCTCAGTTTGCCGATTTCGGCGGGCCGACTGGCGTTAGGCACCTGGCAAGGCGTTTATCTGGGCGAGCACCGTGATCATGGCGGTGCTCGTAAAGTCCTCGCCACCGTGCATGGTGAAGGGGCATAACCGCTGGTCAGCAGCGGCTGTTGATTTTTTTCCGGCAGCCTTCGACAGAGGGCAAAGCTGGGCTATAACTAATCTGCTTTTCGCAAGTCATGAGGTAGAACATGAGCGACGATGATCTGGAAAACGACGACCTCGAAGTAGGCGACGACGACGAAACCGAAGAAGGTCTGGAAGCAGCGGCGGAAGACGTCGCTGAAGACGACGGCGGTGATGCCCCCGTTCCGACCGCCAAAGGCAAAGCCAAGGCAGCGGTATCGGTCGATGAGCTGCCGAGTGTCGAGGCCAAGAACAAGGAACGTGACGCCCTGGCCAAGGCCATGGAAGAGTTCCTGGCTCGTGGCGGCAAGGTGCAGGAAGTGGAGGCCAATGTGGTCGCCGATCCGCCCAAGAAGCCTGACAACAAGTACGGTAGCCGGCCTATCTGAGGCTGCTACGCGCTTGCTGAAAAAGCCCGCCGTCGCTGCGGGCTTTTTCATGGGTGGCTCAAAATCGTGCACAGATCCTGTAGGAGCCGGCTTGCCGGCGAAGGGGCCCTTGAATCTTGTGTAAACCTTGAGGCCGCCTTCGCTGGCAAGCCAGCTCCTACAGGTTCGGCGTCAGGCCATTCCACTGCGCCAACAATCCCGGCAATTCGGTCAGGCTGCGAATCTCGGCATCCGGCAGGCGCTCTGCTTCCCAGATTTTGCCCGCCGGGTTGAACCAGATCGCCCGCAGCCCTGCCTGCTGGGCGCCGGCAATGTCATCGCCTGGATGATCGCCGATATGCACCGCCGTCTCAGCGGTTGCACCTCCGCGCTGCAATGCCTCATGGAACAGTCGCGCATCGGGTTTGGCGATGCCGATGTCTTCGGCGCACAACGCAAACTTGAAGTAGTCCGCCAGCCCCAACCGCCGCACATCGGCGTTGCCGTTGGTGACCACGCCGAGGGTGTAATGATTGGCCAGTGCCTGGAGGGTCGGTTGCACCTCCGGGAAGATCTCCAGCTGATGCCGGGCATGCAAAAACACTTCGAAACTCTGGTCGGCCAGGTCCGACGCTTCGACGTGGGCATAACCGGCTTCTTCCAGCGCTTGAAACAACACGCGACGACGCAAGGCACTGATGCGGTGTTTGAGCGCCGGTTCAATGCTCAGGATGCGCTCGCGAATGGCCCACAAATGCTCCACCGGCACCGCGCCCAGGTTGGGTGCATGTTCAGTCAGCCATTCACGCAATACGGCTTCGGCGCTGACGATCACCGGGGCGGTGTCCCACAGGGTGTCATCGAGGTCGAAGGTGATCAGTTGGAGGGTCATTAATCGTCGCCTTTCATGCGTTTGGCCCGTGGGTGGGCGCTGTCGTAGACGGTGGCCAGGTGTTGGAAATCCAGATGGGTGTAGATCTGCGTGGTCTTGATGTCCGAGTGGCCGAGCAGTTCCTGCACCGCCCGCAGGTCCTGGGAGGACTCCAGCAGGTGGCTGGCGAAAGAATGTCGCAACATGTGCGGGTGCAGGTTTTGTCCCAGTTCGCGTTCGCCCGCAGCCTTGACCCGCAGCTGGATCGCCCGCGGTCCCAGGCGCCGGCCTTGCTGGCTGACAAACACCGCATCGTCCGCCGGATTGGCCATGGCCCGCAGTGGCAGCCACTCTTCCAGCGCCTCGCGGGCTTTTTTGCCGACTGGCAGCAGGCGGGTCTTGCTGCCCTTGCCATGCACCTGGACCATGCCGTCCGCCAGGTCCAGCTGATCGAGATTGAGCCCGGTCAGCTCCGACAGGCGCAACCCGGAGGAGTAGAACAGTTCGAGAATCGCCTGGTCCCGACGCGCCAGAAAGTCGTCTTCCACGCCACCTTCCAGCAGTTGCAGGGCACGGTCGGTGTCGAGGGTCTTCGGCAGGCGGCGCTCGCCTTTGGGCGGTGCCAGGCCATTGGCCGGATCGTGGTCGCAGAGGCCTTCGCGGTTCAGGTAGTGATAGAGCCCACGTACCGCCGACAGCAGTCGCGCCAGGCTGCGGGACGACTGACCTTGTGAATGCAGGCGCGCGACCAGGCTGCGCAGGCGCTGGATGTCCAGCGCGGCCCAGCTGTCGATGTTCTGTTTGGCGCACCAGCCGAGCACTTTGTCGAGGTCGCGCCGGTAGGCCGAGAGTGTATGCGGCGACACCTGCCGCTCACTGCGCAGGTGTTCGCAGTAAGCGTCCAGTTGCCGTTCCATATCAGCGTACCGAGCGCAGGGAGCTGTTGAACCGTGGCAGTACGCGGCCCATGACTTCGGCAATGTAGCTCAGGAACAGCGTGCCCACCGAGCTCTTGTAGTGCTGCGGGTCGCGGCTGGCGATGGCCAGGATGCCGTGAATGCCTTGATGGCTGATGGCGACGACGGCGGTGGAGCCGATCTGCTTGCGCTGTTCTTCGCCGAACAGGAAGTCCAGCTCGTGCTCGCGCAGGCTGCCGCTGACGCTTTTGTCCTCCAGCAACAAGCCGCCGATGGCCACCTGGGCGTCGGCGTGGGTCACCCAGCGACCCACCGGCATGGCGTTGTCGCCGAGCAGGATGAGGCTGACGAAGGGGACTTGGAAGTCCTGGCGCAGGCTGTCTTCGACGCAGATCACCACGTCTTCCAGGCTGGTGGCATCGAGCAGGGCGAGGATCAGTCGGCGGGTCTTGTCGAACAGGCGGTCATTGTCGCGCGCCACGTCCATCAAGTGCGACAGGCGATGGCGCAGTTCGATGTTGCGGTCGCGCAGGATGGTCATCTGCCGCTCCACCAGCGACACCGTATCGCCGCGCTGGTGGGGAATGCGCAAGGACGCAAGCAGGTCTTCGTGCTCGACGAAGAAGTCCGGATGAGCCTCCAGGTACGCGGCAATCGCCGCCGCCTCCAGGTTTTCGGACGCTGATTCGTCGGGCTGTAGGGCGGGCACCTGGGGCTTATCGGTCATGGTTGTGGCTCACTCAAAGACGCACTTGTCCTTCATAAACGCGCACTGCCGGGCCGGTCATCATGACCGGTTGGCCAGGGCCTGCCCATTCAATGGACAGGCGCCCGCCAGGCAGGTCGATCAGCAGTGGCGAATCCATCCACCCCTGGCTGATCGCGGCGACGGCGGCGGCACAGGCGCCGGTCCCGCAGGCCTGGGTTTCCCCGGCCCCGCGTTCCCAGACGCGCAACTGCGCGCGGCTCCGGTCGATGACCTGGAGAAAACCGACATTGACCCGTGCCGGGAAGCGCGGGTGATGTTCGATCTTCGGCCCCAGTTCATGCACCGGTGCGTTGTTGATATCGCTGACCCGCACCACGGCATGGGGGTTGCCCATGGACACGGCGGCCAGCTCGACCGGCGTGCCATCGACGTCGACCTGATAGTTCAGGGCCTGCTCTGGCGCCTGGAACGGAATGTCGGTCGGCACCAGGCGTGGAGCGCCCATGTTGACACTGATCTGGCCGTCGCTGCGAACATCGAGCTCGATGATACCGCTCTTGGTTTCGACACGGATCTGCCGTTTCGCGGTCAAGCGCTTGTCGAGCACAAAGCGGGCGAAACAGCGTGCACCGTTGCCGCACTGTTCCACTTCGGAGCCGTCGGAGTTGAAGATCCGATAGCGGAAGTCCACGTCCGGGTTGCTCGGGGCTTCGACGATCAGCAACTGGTCGAAACCGATGCCGGTGTGTCGATCGCCCCATTGCTTGGCATGCTTGGGCAGAATATGCGCGTGCTGGCTGACCAGGTCGAGGACCATGAAGTCATTGCCCAGGCCGTGCATCTTGGTAAAACGCAGCAGCATGGTTTTACTCCGGCAGCAGGCTTTCGCCAGCGAACAACTCGGCTACCGTCTCACGGCGACGCACTTCAAATGCCTGCTCACCGTCCACCAACACTTCGGCGGCGCGGCCGCGGGTGTTGTAGTTGGAGCTCATGACAAACCCATAGGCTCCGGCCGAATGCACGGCCAGCAGATCACCCTCTTCCAGGGCCAGCTCACGATCCTTGGCCAGGAAGTCGCCGGTCTCGCAGATCGGGCCGACGATGTCGTAGGCGCGCGCTGCGCTGTTGCGCGGGCGCACGGCGGTGACGTCCATCCAGGCCTGGTACAGCGCCGGGCGGATCAGGTCGTTCATGGCCGCGTCGACGATGGCGAAATCCTTGTGCTCGGTGTGCTTGAGGTACTCGACCTGGGTCAGCAGCACGCCGGCATTGGCGACGATGAAGCGGCCCGGCTCGAACACCAGGGCCAGGTCGCGACCGTCGAGACGCTCGCGCACGGCCTTGATGTAGTCGCCAGCCAATGGCGGTTCTTCATCGCGATAACGTACGCCCAGGCCACCACCGAGGTCGATGTGGCGCAGGTAAATGCCGCAATCGCCGAGGCGGTCGACCAGGCCCAGCAGGCGATCGAGGGCATCGATGAACGGCGGCAGGGTGGTCAGTTGCGAGCCGATATGGCAATCGACGCCGACCACTTCCAGGTTCGGCAGCTGCGCGGCACGCACATACACGTCTTCGGCGTCGGCGATGGCGATGCCGAACTTGTTCTCTTTGAGACCGGTGGAGATGTACGGGTGAGTACCGGCATCGACGTCCGGGTTCACGCGCAGCGAGATCGGCGCACGAACACCCAGCTCGGCGGCCACCACTTGCAGGCGTTCAAGCTCGTCGGTGGATTCGACGTTGAAGCAGTGCACGCCGACTTCCAGGGCACGACGCATGTCGTCGCGGGTCTTGCCGACGCCGGAGAACACGATCTTGTCGGCGCTGCCACCGGCGGCCAGTACGCGTTCCAGTTCGCCACGGGAGACGATGTCGAAACCGGCGCCAAGGCGCGCCAGGACATTCAGTACACCCAGGTTGGAGTTGGCCTTGACCGCGAAGCAGACCAGGTGAGGCATGCCGGCCAGGGCATCGGCATACGCCAGGTATTGGGCTTCGATGTGCGCGCGCGAGTAAACGTAGGTCGGTGTACCAAAGCGATCGGCGATAGCAGACAGGGCAACACCTTCCGCGAACAGTTCACCGTCACGGTAGTTAAAAGCGTCCATGATGTTCCCTTATTATTGGTAGACGTCGTGCTTGTGCGATTTGGACGGCTGCTTTTGCGAGGACTGAGCCTGCTCTGCCGGGTCCTGGTCCTCATCGGGCAGGTACAGCGGGCCTTTTTGACCGCAGGCCGACACCAGGCAGGCAACCGCGAGGAGCGCAGCAAGGGAAGAGATCAGGCGCTTCATGGCGAAATCCTTGAAAATGCATTAATTGCGCCAGAGTATACCGGCCACCCGGCAGCTTGCCTATGCGACGGGGCTCCCGTCCGGCGGGCCTTGCCGCATACACATCGAACCCTGTGGGAGCGGGCTTGCTCGCGAAAGCGGTGGTTCAGGCAACGAAGATGTTGAATGTGCCGGCCTCTTCGCGAGCAAGCCCGCTCCCACAGGTACAGCGTTTGATGTACCTATATGGGCCCATGATCGTTATCCTTTGCAATCAGCGGGGCTCGTCCGTATCTTGCGGCGCTTGAGCCTGATCAGACACTTTTTGAGGTTGCCGTAATGAGTTTGTCCGAAGCCCGTTTCCACGATCTGGTCGATGCCACCCAGCAGACGCTGGAGGATATTTTTGACGAGAGTGACCTGGATATCGATCTGGAGAGCTCGGCCGGTGTGCTGACCGTCAAGTTTGAAAACGGCAGCCAGCTGATCTTCAGTCGCCAGGAACCGCTGCGTCAGCTGTGGCTGGCAGCCGTGTCCGGGGGCTTCCACTTCGACTACGACGAAGAAAGCGAACGCTGGATGTGCGACAAGAGCGAAGAGCAGCTGGGTGAAATGCTCGAGCGCATCGTCGAGCAGCAGGCCGGCATCGAACTCGATTTCGAAGGCCTGTAACGCCGTGACCCAGCCAGTCCCCGTGCGGCCACCCAAGCCGCTGTACAGCAACGTCAGCCCGGCCGTCCCTTCGCCGTGCAGCGGCGTGTGTCGGCTGGATGAGCAGAAGGTCTGTCTCGGGTGTTTTCGCCATGTCGAAGACATCCGCGAATGGCGCTCGGCGGATGACGAACGTCGGCGGGTCATCTGCACCCAAGCCTCCCAGCGCAAGACCGGCGCCGGTCCCCGGTAGGGGCACATCGCCGTACGCCGGTGGCGGCTTGTATATTTTTTGAGCTGTGATAGTGTCCGGGTACGCCTCAACCCATCGAGGCTTGTGAAAACCCCGCCTTTTTCTGGCGGGGTTTTGCTTTTTTCGTGCAGAAGAAAGGAGTCTGCCCTGATCATGACCGCACCTTCCATCACCCTTACCCGTCTGGACGTACAACGTCTGGAGCGCCTGATCGACAGCCTGGACGAAACGCTGCCGGGCGTTATCGCGCTGCAAACCGAACTGGATCGCGCCGATACACTGGTCGGCCACGATGAAGTGCCCGCCGATGTCGTGACCATGAATTCCCGTGTGCACTGCCGCGAAGAAGGCAGTGGCAAGGACTATCACCTGACGCTGGTGTACCCCAAGGATGCCAACGCCGACGAGGGCAAGATTTCCATTCTGGCACCGGTCGGCAGTGCGCTGCTGGGGCTCAAGGTCGGCCAACACATCGACTGGCCGGCGCCGGGTGGCAAGACCTTGAAACTGACCCTGCTTGAAGTCGAATCGCAGCCAGCCAACGGCGGCGCCTTCCCCGAGTGACCTCCTCTCAGACCTGCCCGAGCGCCTCGTTCAATGCGCGCTCCAGGTCGGCCTTGTAGCGCAGATACAGATGGCTTGACCCCTGACCATCACCGAGCAGGCCTGACAGGTCCAGATCGGTGATGTAGCAGCGGTAGCGTTCGGTCTCGCGGCGTTGTTCAAAGATTTCCCGAGCGACCACGCTGAACAGCTGGTCGCCATGTTCCAGCTCGGAAAACTCCCGCTGATTGCAATACAACGTGACCTGCACCTTGCCCGGTGCGGCTTTGCCGACGATCGCCTGTACGTCATAGAAGGGTTTGTCGGCCGGGGTTTGCGGTGCCGATCGGGCTTCGATCCGCCGCGCCTTACCTGCACCTGAAGGCAGCAGTTGGTAATACAGGGTGTCCAGGTTCGCAGGCTGTGCCCCGTCCATCGGCAGCGCGGCGTCGCGCCGGTACTGGATCGATTGCAGGAAACGCTGCAGGGGCACCAGCAGGCTTTGTTCGTCATGCCACGGCAGGCGCTGTTGCCACAAGGCGTTGAATTCATCGAGCACGTACAGGTCGGCCTGCGCTTCGTTGACCCGGTAGAACACCTGGATGCAGTCCGGCCGCCCCATGGGCAGGAGTAGCGCCAGGTCGTGGTCGTCCAATGCCATCGGGTCCAGGTGCAGCGGGCTGTAACTCGCCCGTTCTTCACCGAGGTAATCGAGCAGTGCCGGCAGGGTGTCCAGCGCGATGTGCTTGACCTGGCCGGGTATCAGCTCCAGCACGTGGTAATGCTGCTGGACCTGGATCAGGTAGCGGTGATTGAGTTTGCTCAGCAGCAGGTTCTGCGCGATGTCGAGGATGTCTTCGATGCGCTGGGCGATGAATTGCGCGCGGTTGTGGCAGAAACAACGGACTCTCAACCTGGGCTGCTGCGGCCCGCCTGGCAGGCTGTTGAGATAGTCGCGCAGGCAATCGAGCAGGGCATGGGGGCCGTCATAACGGCTGACCAGCACTTCGTTCCAGCTGTTGAGCGTGACCTGGTCCAGGGTCAGCACCAGGTTTTCCCTGACACCTGCGTAGCTCAAGGAGTCGGTGCGCTCGGTGGTCATCAGGATGTTCAGTTCGCGGTGGTGCTTGAGCGGATCGATGCCGACGTTGACCAGGATCAGCACCTCGCTGGGCACGCTGGCGCGCAGCAGTGGTTCTTCAGCGACAGTCGGCAGCGGCAGGGGAATGCTCTGTTGCAGGCTGCCCAGCAGGTTGAACAGCTCGAATTCGCTCAGGTCGCTGCTGCCCGGGTGCAAGGCCAGGCGGGTGCTGCTGTCGATCACGCCGTTGCGGTGGCACCAGGCGAGCAGCTCGAGCAGATGGCGACTGCGTTTGATCGGAGCGAAATGCTCCCACTCCAAGACGGTCAGGCTGCCGTTGTATAAGCCCCACTGGTTTTGTTTCGGTTCTTTTTTGTTTGGCGCGTACACCAGCGTCAGGGTGTCTTCGGCCAGATCCGGGGCAATGCCCGGGTTGATGAACTCGACCTTGTCCGCCTTGCGCTCGAAAGCCGCGTACAGGCGTCGGCCCAGCACGCTGAGATCGCGCTTGTTGATCAGACTGATGGTGTGTTCCTGGCGGGCGAACCGGGTCAGGAAGCGATAGCTGAAATTCAGTTCGTTGACCAGCGCCCGGCGCTCCGAGCTGACCTGCCGGACTTTCCACTGGCTGCGGCTGTCGAGCAGGGCCAACTGGCGATGGTCCCATTGCCATTCGTGGGCCAGGCGCTCCAGCAGCGAGCGTTGCCAGCCCTGGGTGCGCCCGCCGTTGCCGGTGAGCTTGCGATTGACCTTCAGATACAGCGCCCGGCGCACCAGCTCCAGGCGTTCCGGTTCATTGCGGGCGATGAGGTATTCGGCGATGCGCCGATAGACCACGACATAGGGGTCCAGCTCATCGAGGTCGAGCCGGTTGGCGAACACCGCCTGCTTGAAGCGCAGGCTCAGGCATTGGACCCTGGGGTGTTCGCTGGCGTACACCTCGGTCAGCAGGAGTTTGAGCACCGATTTGTACGGCGACTCGATGCCCTTGAACAACTGCCAGAGCCCGGCCCCAATGAATTCCCCGGGCGGAATGTAGGCCAGATGGCCCAGGTCCAGGGTTTCGTCTGCGCGGATGAAGCGCTTGGACGTCAGCGCATGGGTGTACCGGTCATAGTTGGCTTCCTCGTACACCGGCACCAGCCACCAAATGGGCGTGCGCCCGGCCAGCCAGATCGCGGTGCGATAAAACTCGTCCAGCAGCAGGTAATGCTGGGTGGTACCGCAGTCTTCGGAGCTCAGCTGGCTGTCGCGCTCACCGCGTACGAAACGGACGGGGTCGATCAGGAAGAAGTGCGCCTCGGCGCCCTGGCTGGCAGCCCAGGTTTCCAGCAGTTGGCATTTCCTGCGCAACTCGGTGAGTTCGTTTTCGCTCAGATCCGGACTGTGGCAGACCCACACGTCCATATCGCTCTGCTCAGCCTGGGCCAGGGTACCGAGGCTGCCCATCAGGAACAGGCCATGAATCGGTCGGGGTGGATTGCTGCCGTGGCGCGGCTTATAGGAAAAGGAACGGGTCAGGCGCTGGGCTTCGGCGAGGACGCTGGCATCCGGCTCGAAATTCGACAGCCCGGCGGGCGTGCTGCCCGAGACGTAACCCGGTAGTAGCGGATGATTGACGTGGAAGAACAGCGGAAGGAGGTTCAACACCCCTTGCTGGCGCGTCGACAACCCTTCCATGGCACGCGCCATGCGCCCCTCGTTGAGCTTGAGGAAGCGTGCGCGCAGCTGACTGAGAACCTTGCGGTCGATTCCCTCGTCCAGATCGGGGCGGATTTCATGGGTGCGGGTCATGTCAGCTCAAACCGGCTCGCAGGGCTCGGACGTGGAGGCTCTCGGGATGAGGGGCAGTTTAGCGCCTCGGCCCCGGGACTTTTAAGCTGATTTTGTATTTCTGGCGTCAGATTTCTATCGCAGGGCGACGCCAGGCAGCTGAATGCGCCCGCGGAAATCCCGTGGCAGGGGTTTCCGTGGGCATGCGATGGATTTCAGGCTGTTTCCTGAACGCTCAGAATAGTCAGTACGGTTTGCACATTTTGCGCGGCGTCACGGCCCAGGCTGGTCAGATAACCGCCATCGGGCTGGTCGATCAGTTCTTTCTCAAACAGGCGTTTGGCGGCGGCAACGTGTTTCGGGGCAGCGGTCTGATGAATTTTCAAACCTTCCTGGGAACTGTCCAGGTTGAAGAGTGCGAGGACTTCCAGTTCGGCAACCAACTCAGGGGTAAGCGACATAAGGACTCCAGACTTTCTAGGAATTTGGCGACAGCGCCCCTAAGGTGATCCCACTCGTGCGGTATGTCCAGTCACGGCGACGCGTTATTTCTTTTCCGGCGGCAACTCTGGCAGCGCCCGCAGCGCGGCTTCGTACCATTCGGTATTGAACGCGCGGTCTTCTTCGAGGATTGCGTCGATTTCCACCGCCAGCACGTGGGCCATCAGGTTGAGGATTTCGTCACGCTCGTAACCCACCAGGGTCAGCTTGTTGAACGTTGCCTTGGCCGCTGGCGGGTTATCGCTTTCGATCTGGTTCTCGATGGCTTCGATCAGCGTGGTTTCGGCAAATTCTTCTTCGTCGTTATCGATATCGATTGGCTCGCTCATGGCAGGCTCCTCAGGGAAAGGTCGCCAGTTTACCCGCATTCAGCAGCGTGATGCTGCTGGCAAGAAAGCCTCGGGCGTTCTATAAACAGGCACTGCCCACCCCGCACGGCCTGGAGGCTCTGTGATGCTCAAGCTTTATGGTTTTTCCGTCAGCAACTACTACAACATGGTCAAGCTGGCGCTGCTGGAGAAAGGACTGCCATTCGAAGAAGTGCCGTTTTACGCGGGCACCAGCCCGGAAGCGCTGGCCATCAGCCCGCGCGGAAAAGTCCCGGTGCTGCGCACGGAGCAAGGTTTCATCAATGAAACCAGCGTGATTCTCGAGTACATCGAACAGAGCCAGAAAGGCACGCCCCTGCTGCCGAGCGATCCGTTCGAGCGGGCGCAGGTGCTGGCGCTGGCCAAGGAGATCGAGTTGTATATCGAGCTGCCGGGAAGGGCCTGCTACCCCGAGGCTTTTTTCGGCGCGAGCGTGCCGGATGCAATCAGGGAAAAAACCAAGACTGAACTATTGCAGGGTATTGCGGCGCTAGGCCGGCACGGGAAATTCAGTCCCTACGTGGCCGGTGAAACACTGAGCGTGGCGGATCTGTATTTCCTGTACAGCGTGCCGTTGGCTTGTGGGGTTGCCAAGAAGCTGTTTGGCATTGATCTGCTGGCTGAGCTGCCGGCTGCCAAGGCGCTGCTGGAACGCTTGGGAGACAATCCGAACGTGCAGCGGATTGCGGCGGACAAGGAAGCGGCGATGCCAGCGTTCATGGCGATGGTCGCGTCCAAAAAGTAAATTTGTAGGGCTCTTGAGGCCGCCTTCGCGAGCAAGCCCGCTCCCACATTCGATCGTATTCTTTCTGGAAGAACTGGGTCAAATGTGGGAGCGGGCTTGCTCGCGAAGCTTTTGGCGGTTAGCGGCTGGCGATCAAAGCCTGGCCACGAACCACAGCTGCCTTGACCTGCGCCGGCGCAGTGCCGCCGATGTGGTTGCGGGCATTGACCGAACCTTCCAGGGTCAGCACGGCAAACACGTCCTGATCGATCTGGTCGCTGAACTTGCGCAGTTCTTCCAGGCTCATTTCCGCCAGGTCCTTGCCGCTTTCCACGCCGTATTTCACGGCATGGCCGACGATTTCATGGCAGTCGCGGAAGGGCAGGCCGCGACGTACCAGGTAGTCGGCCAGGTCGGTGGCGGTGGAGAAGCCGCGCAGGGCAGCTTCGCGCATCATCGCGTGCTTGGGCTTGATCGCCGGGATCATGTCGGCGAAGGCGCGCAGCGAATCGCGCAGGGTATCGGCGGCGTCGAACAGCGGTTCCTTGTCTTCCTGGTTGTCCTTGTTGTAGGCCAGGGGCTGGCCTTTCATCAAGGTCAGCAGGCCCATCAGCGCGCCGAACACACGGCCGCTCTTGCCACGCACCAGCTCCGGCACGTCCGGGTTTTTCTTTTGCGGCATGATCGAGCTGCCGGTGCAGAAACGGTCCGGCAGATCGATGAACTGGAACTGCGCGCTGGTCCACAGCACCAGCTCTTCGGAGAAGCGCGACAAGTGCATCATCGCGATGCTGGCGGCCGAGCAGAACTCGATGGCGAAGTCGCGATCGGACACGTTGTCCAGCGAGTTGCCACCCACCGCATCGAAGCCCAGCAACTGGGCGGTGTATTCGCGGTCGATCGGGTAGGTGGTGCCGGCCAGCGCGGCGCTGCCCAGTGGCATGCGGTTGGTGCGCTTGCGGCAGTCGACCAGGCGCTCGTAGTCGCGGCTGAGCATTTCGAACCAGGCCAGCATGTGGTGCCCGAAGGTCACCGGCTGCGCAGTTTGCAGGTGGGTGAAGCCGGGCATGATGGCGCCCGCTTCGCGCTCAGCCTGCTCCAGCAAGCCTTTTTGCAGGCGGGTGATTTCGCCGAGGATCAGGTCGATTTCGTCACGCAGCCACAGGCGAATGTCGGTGGCGACCTGGTCGTTGCGGCTACGGCCAGTGTGCAGCTTTTTACCGGTCACGCCGATGCGGTCGGTCAGGCGCGCCTCGATGTTCATGTGCACGTCTTCGAGGTCGACGCGCCAATCGAACTGGCCAGCCTCGATTTCACCCTGGATGGTCTTCAGGCCATCGATGATGCTGTCGCGCTCGGCATCGGTCAGCACGCCGACCTTGGCCAGCATGGTAGCGTGGGCGATCGAGCCCATGATGTCGTGGCGATACAGGCGCTGGTCGAAGGTGACGGAGGCGGTGAAGCGGGCGACGAAGGCGTCGACGGGTTCACTGAAGCGGCCGCCCCAGGACTGATTGGTCTTGTCAGTGCTCATGAATTCGCTCGTATCGGCTGAAGAAAAATGGCGTTGAAAGCTGCCGCGGATAATAACAGGGTTGCCAATCCTGTCGTTGACACTGGTCGATTGGTTTTCATCGTTCGGCATGCCAGAGCCTGTGTGGGAACAATTTGCACAACGATATTTTTCAATTGAGCAATATCGTTCCGGCAACCGTCTACAGTTGGACAGGAGGATGAGCGCACTTCTCGGTGCGCAAGAGGACTATAAGAAGAGGGGTGTTCATATTGCGTATCAGCAAACCCTGTGGCGATGTGTCGCCAAAGCGGGCCTGGGCCGCTAATCGCCCGGCAGATGAAAAATTAGCTGCCCGACCAGCGGCACTTTTTCACGCTCGCGCTAGTCTTAGCGTGGATCGCGGTGACGGACGTCACTTCACCTGTCTACGCTATCCTTGTGCGAGACTCACGCAGGAATCCAGCGCAATATGAATGTCCTGATCGTTGATGACGACCCCCTAGCCCGCGAGCGCCTGAGCCGAATGGTTGGTGAACTCGAGGGATACAGTGTCCTGGAGCCCAGCGCCACGAACGGCGAAGAAGCGTTGGCACTGATCGACAGCCACAAACCGGATATCGTGCTGCTCGATATCCGCATGCCAGGCCTCGATGGCCTGCAAGTGGCCGCGCGATTGTGCGAACGCGAAACCCCGCCTGCCGTGGTGTTTTGCACAGGCCCCGATGAATTTGCCGTGGAAGCCTTACAGGCCAGCGCCGTAGGCTATCTGGTGAAACCTGTGAGAACTGAACAGTTACATGACTCGTTGAAAAAAGCCGAACGGCCCAACCGTGGCCAGCTCGCCGCCCTGACTCGACCCGCTGCCGAGAGTGGCAGTGGCCCGCGCAGCCACATCAGTGCCCGTACCCGAAAGGGCATTGAGCTGATCCCGCTGGATCAGGTGGTCTATTTTATCGCCGACCACAAATACGTGACCTTGCGCCACGAAAGCGGCGAGGTGCTGCTCGATGAGCCCCTCAAAGCCCTTGAAGATGAATTCGGTGACCGTTTCGTGCGCATCCACCGCAACGCACTGGTCGCTCGCGAGCGCATCGAGCGCTTGCAACGAACACCGCTGGGGCATTTCCAGCTGTTCCTCAAGGGCCTCAATGGCGATGCCTTGATCGTCAGCCGACGCCACGTGGCTGGCGTGCGGAAAATGATGCAACAGCTTTGATTCGCTGATCGCAGGCGGACTGCACACCCGATTGCCGGATATCCGGGGCCAGGGAGGCCGAGTAGTTTCTGATACAAGTCAAAGTGGATTTGGCTGAGCTGTTATTATCCGCCGTATCTATTCAGTACGGATTGATCCATGTCCTCTCGCCAGATCCGCATCGCCACCCGCAAAAGCGCTCTTGCCCTGTGGCAGGCCGAATACGTCAAAGCCCGTCTGGAGCAGGCCCATCCGGGTCTGCTCGTGACCCTCGTACCCATGGTCAGTCGCGGCGACAAGCTACTCGACTCGCCGCTGTCGAAAATCGGCGGCAAGGGCCTGTTCGTCAAGGAACTGGAAACCGCGCTGCTGGAAAACGAAGCCGACATCGCCGTGCACTCGATGAAAGACGTGCCGATGGACTTCCCTGAAGGCCTCGGTCTGTTCTGTATCTGCGAGCGCGAAGACCCACGCGATGCCTTCGTGTCCAACACCTACGCCAGCCTCGAGGCGTTGCCTGCGGGCAGCATCGTCGGCACCTCCAGCCTGCGCCGCCAGGCCCAGCTGCTGAGCCGACGTCCAGACCTGGAAATCCGTTTCCTGCGCGGCAACGTCAACACCCGCCTGGCCAAGCTCGACGCTGGCGAATACGACGCCATCATCCTGGCGTCCGCAGGCTTGATCCGGTTGGGCTTTGAAGATCGCATCACCTCGGCCATCAGCGTCGACGACAGTCTGCCGGCCGGTGGCCAGGGCGCGGTGGGCATCGAGTGCCGCACCGGGGACAGCGAAATTCACGCCCTGCTGGCGCCGCTGCATCACCAGGACACCGCGATCCGCGTGAGCGCCGAACGCGCCCTCAACAAACACCTCAATGGCGGCTGCCAGGTGCCGATCGCCTGTTACGCCGTGCTCGAGGGCGAGGAGGTCTGGCTGCGTGGGCTGGTGGGGGATCCCGCTGGCAGTCTGCTGCTCAGTGCCCAGGCGCGTGCGCCGCGTGGCGATGCCGAGGCCCTGGGTGTGCGGGTGGCCGAAGACCTCTTGAGCCAGGGCGCCGCGGATATCCTCAAGGCGGTGTATGGCGAGGCAGGTCACGAGTGACAGGCTGGCGCCTGCTGCTGACGCGTCCGGCGGATGAGTCGGCGGCGCTAGGCAGCCTGTTGGCCGAACAGGGGATTTTCAGCAGCAGCTTGCCGCTTTTGGACATAGTGCCGATCCCGGTCTCTGGGACAATGGGTAAAGCGTTCGGCGATCTGGATCGCTACTGCGCCGTGATCGTGGTCAGCAAGCCGGCGGCGCGCATCGGTGTCGAACTGCTCGATCGGTTTGGACCGCAAGCACCGTGCGCGAAGTGGTTCAGTGTCGGCGCTGCGACGGCGCAGATCCTCGAGGCTCGCGGGTTGGACGTGAGCTTCCCGGCGCAAGGCGATGACAGCGAGGCCTTGCTCGAACTTGCAGCGCTGCGCGAGGCTGTCGCCCGGCCTGATCCGCGGGTGCTGATCCTGCGCGGGGAGGGTGGACGCGAACTGCTGGCTGAGCGTTTGCGCGAGCGAGGTGCTAGTGTCGAGTATCTGGAGTTGTACCGCCGCGAGCTGCCGCAATACCCGACCGCAGCCCTCGGGCAGCGGATCGAGGCGGAACGCCTGAATGCGCTGGTGGTCAGCAGTGGACAGGGTTTTGAGCACCTGCATCAATTGGCTGGCGATACCTGGCCGCAGTTGGCGCGGTTGCCGTTGTTTGTGCCAAGCCCCAGGGTCGCCGAGCTGGCACGTGCCGCCGGGGCCCTGACAGTTGTGGATTGTCGTGGCGCCAGTGCCGCGGCTTTGCTGACGGCGTTACGGGAGCATCCCGTGCCCGTTCTCTAAATGCAAAGGATGGATACGTGAGCGAAACAGCCTTGCCTAAAGATGACTCGCGGCCAGTGCTCGATGCACCGGCTGATGCACCTCTTGATGAACTGCAACCACCCCCTGTCGAGCAGCAGCGCCGAGGAAACGGGCTGGCAATCGTCGCGCTGCTGGTAGGCGCCGTCGGTGTCGCAGTGGGTGGCTGGGGAGTCTGGCAAGTGCGGCACTTGCAAGCCAATACCCAGCAGCAACTGAGTCAGGTGCAGGCTTTGAACGATCAGGCGCAGAGCCTGAAGCTGAACGAGCAGCGCCTGAGTGCGCGCCTGGAACAACTGCCCAATGCCGATGTGCTGGAAGAACGCAGCCGCCTGGTGACTCAGTTGCAGGGCGACCAGCAACGCTTGAATCAACGCCTGGAAACCGTCCTCGGCGCCAGCCGCAAGGACTGGCGTCTGGCCGAGGCCGAGCACTTGCTGCGCCTGGCCAGCCTGCGCCTTTCGGCGTTGCAGGACATCAGCAGCGCCCAGGCTCTGGTGCAGGGTGCCGATGAAATTCTCCGTGAGCAGAACGACCCCGGCTCTTTCGCCGCACGCGAGCAAGTGGCCAAGACCCTGGTGGCCTTGCGCAGCACCGAACAGCCGGATCGCACCGGTTTGTTCCTGCGCCTGGGGGCATTGCGCGACCAGGTGATCAGCCTCACCGAGCTTGCGCCCGAGTACAAGGACCGTGGCGAATCCCTGCTGGGGCTGACCGCCGATGGCGACGGCGCCAGTCGCTGGGCGCAATGGTGGGATCAGATCTCGCGCTACATCCGTATCGATTTCAACGCCGACAAGAATGTCCGCCCATTGCTGGCCGGGCAGAGCCTGAGCCAGGTCCGTCTTGCCCTGAGCCTGGCGCTGGAGCAGGCGCAATGGGCCGCGCTCAATGGTCAGGCAGCGGTGTATGCCCAGGCACTGGCAGAGGCGCGGGATGTGCTCAAGGGCAACTTCAACCCGGACAATCCCCAGAGCAAAGTGATGCTCGAGCAGGTGGCCGAACTGAGCAAGCAACCCGTCTCCGTGGTCACCCCGGACCTGACCGGGACCCTGAGTGCGGTCCAGGGTTACCTGGAACGGCGTAACGTCAACGCCGAAGACTCGATCAAGCCGATGGCCAAACCTGCGGCCAATACCGCGCAGGAGGCCACCCCATGAAACGCCTCTATGTGATCGTGTTCCTGGCCATTGCGGCGGCGGCCGCCCTGGGCCTGGCCATCGCCGAGCATTCCGGTTACGTTCTGATCGCCTACAAGAGCTTTCGCTACGAATCGAGCCTGTGGGCCACCCTGGCCGTGGTTGCCGTTCTCTGGCTGGTCGTCTGGGGCATCAAGGCCTTGGTCGAGCTGGTGACGACCTCCGGTGGCGTGGTCAATCCGTGGTCACGGCGCAATCGCAGTCGCCGGGTCCAGGTGGCGATCGAGCACGGACAACTGGACCTGGCCGAAGGTCGCTGGGCCAGCGCGCAGCGTCATTTGCATCGGGCCGCAGAGGCCGAGCGCCAGCCGCTGCTTTACTACCTTGGGGCTGCCCGCGCCGCGAACGAGCAGGGTCGTTACGAAGAAAGTGACAACCTGCTGGAGCGTGCGCTGGAGCGACAGCCCCAGGCCGAGTTGGCGATTGCCTTGAACCACGCGCAATTGCAGACCGATCGCGGTGATACCGAAGGCGCCCTGGCGACCCTGGAGGCGATGCACGAGCGCCATCCGCATAACGCACAGGTCCTGCGTCAGTTGCAGCGCCTGCATCAGCAGCGAGGCGACTGGTCGGCGGTGATTCGCCTGCTGCCTGAGCTGCGCAAGGACAAAGTCCTGCCGGCGCCTGAACTGGCGGAACTGGAGCGTCGGGCCTGGGGTGAGAACCTGTCCCTGGCAGCGCATCGGGAAGAGGAAGGGACTCTCGGTCTGCAAGCGCTTGATCGCGCCTGGCAGCAGCTGACCTCTGCTCAGCGCCAGGAGCCGCAATTGGTCCTCGCCTATGCCGAGCAGCTGCGGCAACTGGGGGCCCAGGTCGAGGCCGAAGAGGTCTTGCGCACGGCATTGAAACGCAACTACGACAGCCATCTGGCGCGCCTCTATGGCTTGGTGCGCGGCAGTGACCCGGCTCGCCAGCTGCACCTCGCCGAGGGCTGGCTGAAAGATCATCCGACCGATCCAGGCCTGTTGCTGACACTGGGTCGCCTGTGCCTGCAAAGCAGTCTGTGGGGCAAGGCCCGGGACTATCTGGAAAGCAGTCTGCGAGTCCAGCGCAACCCGGAAGCCTGTGCCGAACTGGCACGCCTGCTGGCGCAGATGGGCGATACCGAGCGCAGCAACCAGCTGTTCCAGGAAGGCCTGGGCTTGCTCGATGAGCGCTTGCTGGCGGCACCGCTGCCGGTGTTGGCGCACGGTTGATCGCTGCGTGAAGGATCGCTCGAGTGGGCGATCCGAACCGCGGATCCTGTCGGAATTCTCCCTTCGCAGTCCGCATTCAGCAAAGTCCTACAGACCACTTCATCTGATCCTCTGATGTCTGTCGGGATTTCCCTACGCAATTGCTGAAATGTCTGCATCTGCCCGCCTTGTAAGGGTTGCGCGCTTTCCACTACCGTAGCGGCCGGACTCTTGATCGTTACGGAAACGCCATGTCGTTGGCCTGCCCACGCTCCCTGTTTTTTACTGTGTTTATCGCAGGCGCCCTGGCCCTGGGCGTTTCCTATTACCTGGAATATGCGGTAGGCCTCAGCCCCTGTGGTCTGTGTCTGGTGCAGCGGGCTTGCCTGGCGCTCTTGAGCGGTTTTTGCCTGATGGCTGCGGTGCACGGTCCCGGTCGCCTGGGATCCTTCGTGTACTGGCTGCTCGGGCTGTCCTGCAGCCTGTTGGGGACCTTCACGGCCTGGCGCCAGGTGTTGCTGCAAACCGATCCGGTGCATCAACTTTCCGCCTGCTCACCTGACCTGGTCGAAGTATTCACCAGCGCACCGTGGCTGAATGCCGTGCAGAGGCTGTTCCAGGGTGCCGTCGACTGCCCGCGGATCGCCTGGACGCTGTTCGATTTGAGTATCCCGGAATGGAGCCTGCTGTTCTTCGTTGCGGTGATGATCCTGAGTATTTATCAGCTGATACGCCTGGTCTTGAGCGTCAGCCGACGACCGCTCGGCGGCGAGTCGGCGCAGCGGGTACTTGCCGGCGATTAAACACTTGTATGAACTTTATCGTCTGCGTACCTTGAAGCCACCGTCGTGCGGGCATAATCTGGCCCGCACGTGTCATTGGATTTATGTTGCTCGATGACGCTCTGCCTGGTCGAATCTTGATTCTCAAGTGTGCGACAGGTGTAGAGCAGCATGACCCACAAGGGAAGAGAGACCGCCATGCTCGAAAGTTGTCAGAATGCTCAGGAACGTTGGGGTGGAGTACATCTGCTGATCGATCGTTGGTTGCAGGAACGTCACGAACTGGTTCGGGCCTATGACACGCTCGGCGAGAAGCCTGAGGCGTTAGGCGAAAACCGAAAACCTTTGCAGGAATTCTGTGGGGTGCTGGTCGACTACGTGTCCGCCGGCCACTTCGAGATCTACGAACAGCTGACGGGGGAGGCCAAGGCCTTCAATGACAAGCGTGGCTTGGAACTCGCCGAGACGATCTACCCGCGCATCGACGTCATCACCGAGAAACTGCTCGCTTTCAATGATTTGTGTGATGCCGGCAAATGCGTCGCGGAGAAGTTCAAGGAACTGGGTGGGCTGTTGCATGAGCGTTTTGAGCTGGAAGACTGCCTGATCGAAGTGCTGCATACCGCTCACAAGGAAGAGGCTCCGGTTCAGGCCTGAACCGAGCTCCTGCAATGTCAGTGAAACGGTGCGCGATGCGCACCGTTTTCGTTTCTGCTGTTCAGCCGGCTGCGCCGCGTAACTCGACTTCGAATACCAGGGGCGTGTACGGCGCGATCAAGTCACCGGCACCGTCGGCGCCATAGGCTTGCGCCGATGGAATCACCAGGCGCCATTTCGCACCGACCGGCATGTCTTGCAGGGCGCTGCGCCAGCCGCTGATCACACTGTCGAGACTGAACCATTGCGGCTGGCTGTTCTGGTCGAACACTGTGCCGTCAGGCAGGCGACCGACATACAAAACCTGCACCTTGCCATTCGGCCCGGCCTTGTCACCTGTCCCGGGTGCCAGCTCTGTCAGCAGGATGCCATCGGCCAGTTGACGAACCCCGGGCCTGGCTCTTTCTTCGCTGAGAAAACGCTGCTCTTTTTCCAAAGCCAATTCACTTTCCGGCGCAGGCGATTGCGTCGCAGCCAGGGCTTGGTGCTCGGTCAGAATCCGTTCGATCTGCTCGTCCTTCAACGCCAGTGGCTTGCCTTGATAGGCCTGCTGCAATCCGTCGACCAGTGCCTGGATCTGCAATTCGGGCACCTCCTGGCGCAAGCGTTCGCCGAGACTCGCGCCCAGGCTGTAAGCGAGATCGTGAGCCTCTTTTTCCTGGTTTTTTTCAGCGGCGTTGGCCACGGAAAATATCACGCACAGCGATAAAAAAAGGTAGCGCGACATGGGCACTCTCCGGCCTGGGTTGCGGGCGATTATGCCAGCGTGAATGCGTTTAACGGTGAACTGCTTTTGCGTCGGCACAGAACATTTTCAATTCGTTGCAACGCAGCGCTTTGGATACTGTCAAGATGCCCTAGCGGCGGTAGCAGCAGAGGTCTAGTATGAGCCGCACTCACGCCAGCCAGGAGGTAAACCATGTCGGCCACCAAGAAGCCTGTAAGTACTCCGTTGCACCTGCTCCAACAACTCTCGGGCAGCTTGCTCGAGCATCTCGAAAACGCTTGTTCCGAAGCTTTGGCCGATGCTGAAAAACTGCTCGCCAAACTGGAAAAGCAGCGCGGAAAAGCGCAAGAGAAATTGCACAAATCCCGTACCAAATTGCAGGACGCAGCGGCGGCTGGAAAGGCCAAGGCGCAGACCAAGGCGAAGGACGCGGTGAAACAGCTCGAGGACCTGCTTGATGCACTCAAGGATCGTCAATCGGAAACTCGCGGCTACATTCTGCAACTCAAGCGCGATGCCCAGGAAAGCCTGAAACTGGCCCAAGGTGTTGGTCGCGTACAAGAGGCTGTCGGCAAGGCGTTGTCCCTGCGTTCGGCCAAGCCTGCTGCGGCCCCTGCGAAGAAAGCCGCTGCCAAACCGGTTGCCGCAAAAGCACCGGCCAAGCCTGCCGCCAAACCTGCCGCCAAGGCACCGGTGAAAGCCGCAGCCAAACCTGCTGCAACAACTGCGGCGAAAAAACCTGTCGCGGCCAGCGCTGCAAAACCGGCGGCTAGAACTGCAGCTGCCAAACCTGCTGCCCGGACAACCGCGGCGAAAACCGCTGCTGCGAAACCTGCTGCGAAACCAGCTGCCAAACCGGCCGCCAAAACCGCTGCTGCGAAACCTGCCGCGGCGAAAACCGCAGCCGCCAAACCAGCTGCCAGAACTGCCGCTGCAAAACCTGCTGCCAAGCCGGCCGCAAAACCTGTCGCGGCTAAAACCGCTGCCAAGTCAGCTGCAAAACCAGCAGCCAAACCGGCGGCAAAAGCAGCCGCCAAACCTGCCGCCAAACCGGCTGCTAAAACCGCTGCCGCAAAACCTGCCGCAGCGAAACCGGCAGCCAAGCCTGCCGCGGCAAAACCAGCAGCCAAACCAGCAGCCAAACCAGCTGCAAAACCTGCTGTGAAAAAACCGGCCGCTGCTACCAAGCCGGCTCCTGTCGCCAAGCCGACTCCGGCGCCTGCTGCCAAGCCAACGACCCCAGCGCCAGCACCCACTGCTTCGGCTGCTCCTGCGCCGACAGCAACGGCCTCGACTGCCTCCACTGCGCCAACGCCAGTGGCACCGTCGAGCAACAGCTCCACCCCAACCAGCGCTTCTTAAGTGCCGGTTACCGCGACGCGCAGCTGATGCAGCGCGTCGCGGTCGAGGTGGGCGGCCTCTGCCGTCACACCTTCCAGCCAGACCGCCAGGTCGGTCGCGGCACCTTGCGGCCAGCCTTCGGCCGATCGCTCCAGGCGCAATAACAGAATTCGCTCGGCCTCCAACTCAAGTGTCTTGACCTGCTCGCGTAGCGAGTGCAGCTCGGCATCTTGCGTGGCGGCAAATTTCCATTGCACGCGCAGGGCCCGCAACGGCTGCACGACATCAGCGTCCCAGGCTCGGGTCACGCCGCGAAGTTGCTGCAGGCGTTGTTCATTGCAGGCGATACCCCGCTGTCCCAGCCATGCCCCGCACAGCAGCAGACACACACTGACGCCGGCCGACTGCAATTGCAGGCACGCCTGTTCAACACCAGGGCGGGCATAAAGGGTCAGGGAAAAGCTCCACAGGTCAGAGGACATAGTGCTACTCGCGCCAGTTGCGAGCGAAGCTGGTAGACTCCGCCGCCATTATGATTCGACTTCAGAACCTGACTTTACAGCGTGGCCCGCAACGTCTGCTAGAAGACGCCGAGCTGACCCTGCACGCCGGCCAGAAAGCCGGCCTCATCGGTGCCAACGGCGCCGGCAAATCGAGCCTGTTCGCCTTGCTTCGGGGTGAACTGCACCCGGACTCGGGTGATTGCTTCCTGCCGGCCGACTGGCGTATCGCCCACATGCGCCAGGAGGTCGACACGCTCGAGCGCCTGGCGGTCGACTACGTGCTCGATGGCGACTTGCGCCTGCGCCAGGTGCAACGGGACCTGGCGGCAGCCGAAGCGGCCCATGACGGTGCCGCACAGGCCCGCTACCACTCCGAGCTGGACAGTGCCGACGGTTACACCGCCGATGCACGCGCTCGCAAGCTGCTGGCAGGCCTGGGCTTCACCAATGAGCAGATGGATCGCCAGGTCGGCGATTTCTCCGGTGGCTGGCGGATGCGCCTGAACCTGGCGCAGGCCTTGATGTGTCCTTCGGACCTGCTATTGCTCGACGAACCGACCAACCACCTGGACCTCGACGCCATCATCTGGCTCGAGGAGTGGCTCAAAAGCTATCCAGGCACCTTGATGCTGATTTCCCACGACCGGGACTTCCTCGATGCCGTGGTCGATCACGTGGCTCACGTCGATCAGCGCAAGATCACCCTCTATCGCGGTGGCTACAGCGCCTTTGAACGTGCCCGTGCCGAACGCCTGGCCCAGCAACAGCAGGCCTACGAAAAGCAGCAGGCGCAGCGTGCGCACATGGAAAGCTACATCGCCCGCTTCAAGGCCCAGGCCACCAAGGCCCGCCAGGCCCAGAGCCGGATCAAGGCGCTGGAGCGGATGGAAGAGCTGACTGCGGCCCACGTCGACTCGCCGTTCGACTTCGTCTTCCGTGAATCGCAGAAGATTTCCAGCCCGCTGATCGACCTGTCCGATGCCCGCCTGGGTTACGGCGACAAGGCCGTGCTGGAGAAGGTCAAGCTGCAACTGACCCCCGGTGCGCGGATCGGCCTGCTCGGCCCGAACGGCGCCGGTAAATCGACCCTGATCAAGAACCTGGCCGGTGAGCTGTCGCCGCTGTCCGGCCGCCTGACCCGTGGCGAGAACACCGTGGTCGGCTACTTCGCCCAGCATCAGCTCGATTCCCTGGATTCCAAGGCCAGCCCGTTGCTGCACTTGCAGCGCCTGGCGCCCACCGAGCGCGAACAGACCCTGCGCGATTTCCTCGGCGGTTTCGACTTCCGAGGTGCACGGATCGACGAGCCGGTGCTGAATTTCTCCGGTGGTGAAAAGGCGCGCCTGGCGCTGGCCTTGATTGCCTGGGATCGGCCGAACCTGTTGCTGCTCGACGAACCGACCAACCACCTGGACCTGGAAATGCGCCTGGCGCTGACCATGGCCCTGCAGGAATTCAGCGGTGCGGTACTGGTGGTGTCCCACGATCGTCATTTGCTCAAAAGCACCACCGACAATTTTTATCTGGTGGCGGACGGCAAGGTCGAAGAGTTCGACGGCGACCTGGAGGACTACACCCGTTGGCTGGTGGAGTACCGTCAGCGCAATGCGCCGGTCAGCAACACCCCGGTCAATCCGGACAAGACCGACAAGAAGGCCCAGCGTCAGGCAGCCGCTGCGTTGCGCCAGCAACTGGCGCCGCACAAGCGCGAAGCCGACAAGCTCGAAGCCGAACTGGGCAAGCTGCACGAGAAACTGGCGAAGATCGATGCCAGCCTGGGCGACAGCGACATCTACGAACCCTTGCGCAAGAATGAACTGCGCGACCTGCTGGCCGAGCAGGCCAAGCTGAAGGTGCGTGAAGCAGAGCTGGAAGAAGCCTGGATGGAAGCCCTGGAACTGCTGGAAAGCATGCAGGCGGAGCTGGAGGCGCTGTCCTGATGGAGGCGTTCAAGCTGCCGCTGCCGGCAATGTGGATCGAACCGATCTGGCTCGGTGTGCAAATCCTGCTGATCCTGCTGGCGGGTTACATCGCCCAGCGTTTCGTTGCCAAGTGCCTGACCCGTCTCGGGGAACGCTACCCGTTTCCGCCGCAATTGCTGATGCCGCTGCGCGGCGGTCTGCGCTGGCTGATCATGGGCAGTGCGCTGATCTTCGTGCTGGAGCGCCTCGGGGTCTCGGCCACGGTGCTGTGGACGGCGCTGTCGGGTTTCGTCGCGGTGGCAGCGGTGGCGTTTTTCGCCATGTGGAGCGTGCTCTCCAATCTGTTGTGCGCGATCCTGATTTTCACGGTTGGCCCGTTCCGCCTCGGTGATGTGGTCGAGTTGGTGGACACCACCGACAAGCCTGGCGTCAAAGGGCGGGTGATAGCGATCAATCTGCTGTACACCACGTTGATCGAGGCCGAAGAGCTGGGTACTGGCAGCGCCATGGTGCAAGTGCCCAACAGCCTGTTCTTCCAGCGTTCGGTTCGACGCTGGCGTGGCACGGATGTATTCCCTTCCAGCGGGTTTGAAAAATAAGCTCGCTCCCACAGATGCACGCGGTCAACTGTAGGAGCGAGCTTGCTCGCGAAGGGGCCCTAAAGGCATAAAACGCTGGTCGGCCATTGCCATGTACTACAAAAAATCAATGGTCATCCACCCAAAGCCGCATTAGCTTATTCATCTGTCACAAATCCGAGTCGAGGTGTGCAATGGAGCTTCAAACATGGCTGGCGTTTTTTGCCGCCTGCTGGGTGATCAGCCTGTCCCCCGGTGCCGGCGCCATTGCGTCGATGTCCAGCGGTCTGCAGTACGGTTTCTGGCGCGGTTACTGGAACGCCCTGGGCCTGCAATTGGGGCTGGCGGTGCAGATCGCGATTGTCGGTGCTGGTGTGGGCGCGATTCTCACGGCGTCGGCCACTGCGTTCTTTGCGATCAAATGGTTCGGCGTGGCGTACCTGGTTTATCTCGCGATCAAACAATGGCGCGCGCTGCCCAGCGACATGAGCGATGACGCGGCGATCCGGCCGATTGGCAAGCCGATGGCCCTGGTGTTCCGCGGTTTTCTGGTGAACATCAGCAACCCGAAGGCGTTGGTGTTCATGCTGGCGGTGTTGCCGCAGTTCATTGATCCGCAAGCGCCGCTGCTGATCCAGTACGTGATCATCGGTGCCACCATGATCTGTGTGGACCTGATCGTCATGGCAGGGTACACCGGGCTGGCTTCCAAAGTGCTGCGTATGTTGCGCACACCCAAACAGCAAAAGCGCATGAACCGTACCTTCGCCGGGCTGTTCATTGGCGCGGCGGCGTTCATGGCGACCCTGCGCAAAGCCGCGGTTTAAGCCCTCCGGCACAGGAAAGGCGACCTATCAGGTCGCCTTTTTCGTTTAAGTCCAGTAACGCGCCCCACAACAAAGCTTGAGTGAAACTGATTGGGAGTGAACAATATGTTACTTCGTATTTCCAATTGAGATTCGTTCATGATTGCCCCGTCCCGTTTCCTGGCCTGGCTGATAGCGCCGGTGTTGGCCCTGTGCAGTTTTAATCTGCTGGCCGACACGGTAGAGGGCGCACCGCAAGCGCTGCACTTGCTCGACTACATCGGCGCGGACTATCCGCAAGCGGTGCAGGCCGGCAAGGTCGCCAGCGAATCCGAATACCGCGAGCAACTGGAGTTCGTCCAGGCGGTGCAAGGCTTGATTGCCGCGATGCCGGCCAAACCGGAAAAGGCCGGGCTGGAACAGGGCATCACCAAGCTGCGCGAGGCGATCAGCGCCCGTCAGGAGGGAGCCGACGTCGCCCGCCAGGCTCGCCAACTCGGGGCGAAGCTGGCCGTGGCCTATGAAGTCAGCCAAGCGCCGATCATTACCCCGGACCCGACTCGCGGCGCGCCACTGTACGCCCAGCATTGCTCGGTGTGTCACGGCGATACGGGCGCTGGCGATGGTCCGGCGGGTGTCGGCCTGACCCCGCCGCCGGCCAACTTGCGTGATAACGCGCGCCTCGATCACCTGAGCCTCTACGCGATCTACAACACGGTGGGCCTGGGGGTCGAAGGCACCGACATGCCGGCTTTTGGCGATCAGCTGGATGATCGCCAGCGTTGGGACCTGGCCACTTACATCGCCAGCTTCAGCGCCGATCCGGCGACCGCCAGCGGCGATAAGATCTATGACATTGCCGAGCTGGCCCGCCAGACCCCGGCCGAAGTGCACGCCGCCGACGGTCCGCAGGCTGCCGCGACCTTCCGCGCGCAACGGGCGCAGCCGCCACAGGCCAAGCGTGGCCCGGCGCAGTTGCTCGACTACACCGCCGTCACCCTGGACAAGAGCGTCGCGGCCTACCGTGACGGCGATCACGACCAGGCCTATGACCTGTCGGTAGCGGCGTATCTGGAAGGCTTCGAGCTGGTCGAAAGCTCCCTGGACAACGTCGATGCCAACGTGCGCAAAGACACGGAAAAGTCGTTGATGGCTTACCGTCAGTCGTTGCAGGACGGCCTGCCGGTGGAGCAGGTGGAACAGCGCCTGGAAGCGGCCAAGGCCAAGTTGAAGGCGTCCGCCGAATTGTTGGGCAGCGATGGCTTGAGCTGGTCGTTGAGCTATATCTCCGGCTTGCTGATCCTGCTGCGCGAAGGCCTGGAAGCCATCCTGGTGCTGGCGGCGATCCTCGCTTTCCTGCGTAACACCGGCCAACAGTCGGCGGTACGCAGTGTGAACGTCGGTTGGGGCCTGGCGCTGTTGGCCGGCCTGGGTACCTGGGCGCTGGCGGCTTATGTGATCGATGTCAGCGGCTCGCAGCGCGAACTGCTGGAAGGTGCGACGGCGTTGTTTGCCAGCGTCATGGTGTTGTGGCTCGGTGTGTGGATGCACGACCGTCGTCATGCCGCAGCCTGGCAGGATTACATCAAGAGCAGCTTGGTGGGCGGAGGCGGGCGTTTCGGTTTTGCGATCCTGGCGTTCTTCTCGGTGTATCGCGAGCTGTTCGAAGTGATCCTGTTCTACGAGACCCTGTGGCTGCAGGCAGGTCCCGCTGGCCATGACGCGGTGCTGGCCGGTGGTGCGACGGCGCTGGTGCTGTTGGTTGGCCTGGCCTGGGTGATCCTGCGCGGCTCGGCGAAACTGCCGCTGACGCTATTCTTCAGCATCAACGCCGGTCTGCTCTGTGCTTTGTCGGTGGTGTTCGCCGGGCATGGCGTGAAGGCGCTGCAGGAAGCCGGGATCTTCGGCACGCGACCGGTGCCGTTTTTTGAGTTCGATTGGCTGGGGATTCATGCGGATGCGTATTCGCTGAGCGCTCAGGCTGTGGCTTTGCTTGCGATCATCGTGCTGTACAGCCGTAGTCGCATGGCCGAGAAGCGGCGGGTGACAGTTTCTTAACCGAGGATCCTTAAAAGATCGCAGCCTGCGGCAGCTCCTACAGGTGTACGTTAATCCCTGTGGGAGCTGCCGAAGGCTGCGATCTTTTGCTTTCAAGAGGAAAAAAACATGCGCGTATGGATCGATGCGGACGCCTGCCCCCGGGCGGCAAAGGACCTGGTGGTCAAGTTCGCCCTCAAGCGCCAGTTCGAAGTGGTGCTTGTGGCAGGGCAGCCGCAGATCAAGCCGGGCTTGGCCCTGGTCAAGCTGATCGTGGTGCCCAGCGGACCGGATGCGGCGGATGATTACCTGGTGGAGCACGCGGTCCCCGGTGAGCTGGTGATATGCAGTGACGTGCCGCTGGCCGACCGGCTGGTGAAGAAGGGCGTCGCTGCGCTGGACCCGCGGGGCAAGGAATTCGACGCGCAGAACATGGGCGATCGCTTGGCCGTACGTAATCTGTTCACCGACTTGCGCGAACAGGGGCAGATGAGCGGCGGACCAGCGCCTTTTGGCGAGCGGGAGAAGCAGGCGTTTGCCAATGCGCTGGACCGGATCCTGACGCGGCTGTCGCGCCAGTCTTAAGGTTCACGCGGTCCCCTGTAGGAGCTGGCTTGCCAGCGAAAGCGATCGAACATTCAACATCTGCGTCGAATGCTATGACGCCTTCGCTGGCAAGCCAGCTCCTACAGGGGGCGGTGTCAGGCGTCGTTTTCGTGGGTCAGTTCGAGTACGCGGTCGACCAGTTTATTGATGCCCGAAGCCGCTTCACTGATCGATTGCGCCAGCATGTACGCCGGCGTCGTCACCAGCTTGCGCGCCTTGTCTTCGACGATATCGCTCACGGCACAGTCCTTGTGGGTGGCACCCATCTTGTTCAGGGCCGCTGCCGTTTCGGCGTCGTTGCCGATGGTGCAGGTCACGCCCGGCCCATAGATTTTCGCCGCCAGGGCAGGCGAGATGCAGATCAGGCCGACCGGCTTGCCGGCCTCGGCAAAGGCTTCGGTCAAGGCCAGGACGTCCGGTTGAACAGTGCAGCCGGTTCCTTCGATGGCGAAATTGGAGAGGTTCTTGGCGGAGCCGAAACCGCCGGGAATGATCAGCGCATCGAAGTCTTCGGCGTCCGCTTCACGGATGTCCTTGATCTCGCCCCGGGCAATGCGCGCCGATTCCACCAGCACATTGCGCGACTCGGGCATTTCTTCGCCGGTCAGGTGATTGATCACATGCAGCTGCGCGATGTTCGGCGCAAAACACTGCACCTGCGCGCCACGCTGGTCCAGGCGCAGCAGGGTCACCACGCTTTCGTAGATTTCGGCGCCGTCGTACACGCCACAGCCGGAAAGGATCACTGCAACTTTTTTGCTCATGGGCTTTTCTCCAGATTCATGGCGTTAAATGTCCACTAATTTGTCACTCGTTGCCATAGGGATAATTCGAGGTTACACATAGGATCTGTCCTCAAGATTCCGTACAGGGCGCGTCATGGACTTCATTCTGTATGCGGTGCCGTTTTTCTTCGTGCTGATCGCCGTCGAGCTGCTGGCCGACCGTTGGCGCGGGGTCAGCAACTATCGGCTGGCGGACGCGATCAACAGCATCAGCACCGGCGTGCTCTCGACCACCACCGGCCTGCTGACCAAAGGCGTAGGGCTGCTGACCTACGCGTTTGCCCTCAAGCACCTGGCGCTCTTCGAGCTCTCGGCCGACAGTGTCTGGGTATGGATTTTTGCCTTTGTCTTTTATGACTTCTGCTATTACTGGCTGCACCGCATGGGCCACGAGCGCAACATCCTCTGGGCTGCGCATTCGGTGCATCACCAGAGCGAGGACTACAACCTCTCCACCGCCCTGCGCCAGACCAGCACCGGGTTTCTGCTGAGCTGGATCTTCTACCTGCCCATGGCCGTCGCCGGCGTGCCCTTGCTGGTGTTCGTCAGCGTCGCCGCGCTGAACCTGCTGTACCAGTTCTGGGTGCACACCCGGCACATTCCCAAGCTGGGATGGTTCGAGTGGTTTTTCGTCACGCCATCCAATCATCGGGCCCACCATGCACAGAACGCTCTCTACATGGATCGCAACTACGGCGGCGTGTTCATTATTTGGGACCGTCTATTCGGCTCGTTCCAGGAAGAAGACGACAACGAGCCGGTGATTTTCGGCGTGACCACGGCCCTGGCGAGCTGGAATCCGGTGTGGGCCAACGTGCAGTTCTACGCGCAGTTGTGGGCGGATGCGCGGCGTGCCGAAAGCACCTGGGACAAGCTGCGGATCTGGTTCATGCGCACCGGCTGGCGGCCGGCGGACGTGGCAGCCAGGTACCCGATGAACAAGCCGGACCTGAGCCAGTTCCGCAAATTCGAGGTGCCGCTGGATGGGCGCCAGCAGCTCTACGTGCTGTTGCAGTTCTGCGTCTACATCGCCCTGGGCAGCTATTTGATGAACCTGGAACCCAGTCTGTCGACGGCCGCGTTGGTGTTGGGCTGGGGGGCGGTGGCGCTGGGCCTGTTCGTTTTGGGCGTGGCCCTGGAGAATCGCCCGTGGGCGCTGAAGCTGGAATTGCTGCGCCTGGCATCGAATGTGCCGCTGGTCTGGCTGGCGCCGCTGGCGGGACTGTGGCCGGCCAGCGCGGTGGGCTGGGTCGGCCTGCTCAGTTACAGCCTGATCAGCGGTATCGGGCTTTATTGCTGCAGAAACCGCTTTACTCGACTGGCGTCTTAGGGCCGCCGGTAGTGTGCTTTTCGGCCTTCAGGGCTTGCTCGTCGGCATAGATCTGCCGGGCCAGGCGCGCATTCTTGAAGCGCCGGCGCAGCCACAGGCCCAGGCCCAGGATGAGCAGGGCGCCGAGCACCCACAGCTCGTATTTCTTGATACTGCCGAGCATCCCTTCCAGTACAGCGCCAAAGTGATAGGCCGCCGCCGCCAGCGCGGTGGCCCAGATCGCCGCGCCAATGCCGTTGAGCAGCAGATAGCGGCCCGGTGGATAGCCCGACAGGCCGATGGCCACCGGCATCACGGTGCGCAAGCCGTAGACGAAGCGGAAGCTCAGGACCCAGATGTCCGGGTGTTTGCGAATATGTTCCAGCGCCCGGTCACCCATCATCTGCCAGCGCGGTTTGCGTGCCAGCAGCTTGCGCCCGTGCTTGCGTCCCAGGAAGTACCACAGCTGGTCGCCGGCATAGCTGCCGAAGAACGCCACGACCACCACCAGGTTGATGTCCATGTAACCACGGAACGCGAGGAAGCCCGCGAGCACCAGGATGGTTTCGCCTTCGAAGAACGTGCCAAGAAACAGGGCAAAGTAGCCGAAGTCATGCAGAAATTGTTGGAGCATTGTCTGGGTGCTGGCGAAATGAACGCGCAGCCTAACCCTTCGTACACATTCAGGAAAGTGTCCAAATGTGTCTCGACGTGAACATTTCCTACAAGGACAATGGAATACGGCTACATGACATAGGGCGCACACAACTGTAATACGTTCGTCATAATGGCCGCTTATAACTGTCACGCTCGCACGCCTGCGGGCTCAGGAGTCTGCCGTGAGCTTTACCCCCGCCAACCGTTTGTTTCCCGCCACCCGCCTGCGCCGCAACCGTCGTGACGATTTTTCGCGTCGTCTGGTCCGTGAAAACGTGCTGTCCGTCGACGACCTGATCCTGCCGGTATTTGTGCTGGACGGTGAGAACCGTCGTGAAGCGGTGGCTTCGATGCCGGGCGTCGAGCGCCTGACCATCGATCTGTTGCTGGAAGAAGCGGCCAAGTGGGTCGAGCTGGGCATTCCGGCATTGGCGCTGTTCCCGGTGACCCCGGCAGAGCTCAAGTCGCTGGACGCCGCCGAAGCCTGGAACCCGGAAGGCATCGCCCAACGCGCCACCCGCGCCCTGCGTGCGCAGTTCCCTGATCTGGGCGTGATCACCGACGTCGCCCTGGACCCGTTCACCACCCACGGTCAGGACGGTATTCTCGACGAAGAAGGCTACGTGCAGAACGACATCACCGTCGACGCACTGGTCCGCCAAGCCCTGTCCCATGCCGAAGCCGGTGCCCAGGTGGTGGCGCCGTCGGACATGATGGACGGTCGCATCCAGGCGATCCGCGAGGCCCTCGAAGTGGCCGGTCACGTCAACGTGCGGATCATGGCCTACTCGGCGAAGTACGCCAGTGCCTATTATGGCCCGTTCCGCGATGCGGTCGGCTCGGCACTGAACCTGGGCAAGGCCAACAAGGCCTCCTATCAGATGGACCCGGCCAACAGCAACGAAGCCCTGCACGAAGTGGCGGCCGACTTGTCAGAAGGCGCAGACATGGTCATGGTCAAGCCAGGCATGCCGTATCTGGACATCCTCTGCCGGGTCAAAGAAGAATTCAAAGTGCCGACCTTTGTGTATCAAGTCAGCGGCGAATACGCCATGCACATGGCGGCGATCCAGAATGGCTGGTTGAGCGAAGGGGTTATCCTCGAATCCCTGACCGCTTTTAAACGCGCAGGCGCTGATGGCATCCTCACGTATTTTGCCGTTCGTGCCGCTCAATTGTTACGAGAGCAAAAATAGCCCTCCCAGGAACATTCGATGAATACCGAAGTACTCACTGAAGTTGCCGTAAAAGACGCTCAACCAGTGGTGGAGCAGGTCGACGAAACCCCGCCGGAGCTGGAGCCCGCTCCGCCCGCGGCGGTCGTCGAGCCCGCAGTGGCAGCGCCAGCGATTGCCATTCCCGGCCTGGATGACAGCAGCCTGTACATCCACCGTGAGCTGTCGCAACTGCAGTTCAACATCCGCGTGCTGGAACAGGCACTGGACGAGTCCTACCCGTTGCTGGAGCGCCTGAAGTTCCTGCTGATCTTCTCCAGCAACCTGGACGAGTTCTTCGAGATTCGCGTCGCCGGCCTGAAGAAGCAGATCACCTTCGCCCGTGAGCAGGCCGGCGCCGACGGCCTGCAACCGCACCAGGCCCTGGCCCGCATCAGTGAACTGGTGCACGGTCACGTTGACCGCCAGTACGCGATCCTCAACGACATTCTGCTGCCGGAACTGGAAAAGCATCAGGTCCGCTTCATCCGTCGCCGCAACTGGACGACCAAGCTCAAGACCTGGGTGCGCCGTTATTTCCGCGACGAAATCGCCCCGATCATCACGCCGATCGGCCTCGACCCGACGCACCCGTTCCCGTTGCTGGTGAACAAGAGCCTGAACTTCATCGTCGAGCTCGAAGGCATCGACGCCTTCGGTCGCGACTCTGGCCTCGCGATCATCCCGGCCCCGCGCCTGCTGCCGCGCATCATCAAGGTGCCGGAAGAAGTCGGCGGCGCCGGCGACAACTATGTGTTCCTGTCGTCGATGATCCACGCCCACGCCGATGACCTGTTCCAGGGCATGAAGGTCAAGGGCTGCTACCAGTTCCGCCTGACCCGAAACGCCGACCTGGCGCTGGACTCCGAAGACGTCGAAGACCTGGCCCGCGCCCTGCGCGGCGAGTTGTTCTCCCGTCGTTACGGCGACGCGGTGCGACTGGAGGTGGCCGATACCTGCCCGAAACACCTGTCCGACTACCTGCTCAAGCAGTTCAACCTGAGCGAGACCGAGCTGTATCAGGTCAACGGTCCGGTGAACCTGACGCGTCTGTTCAGCATCACCGGCCTGGACAGCCAGCGCGAGCTGCAGTACCTGCCGTTCACCCCGCAGATCCCGAAACTGCTGCAAAACAGCGAGAACATTTTCAGCGTGATCAGCAAGCAGGACATCCTGCTGCTGCACCCGTTCGAGTCGTTCACCCCGGTGGTCGACCTGCTGCGCCAGGCCGCCAAGGACCCGCACGTGCTGGCGGTGCGCCAGACCCTGTACCGCTCCGGCGCCAACTCGGAAATCGTCGATGCGTTGGTGGACGCGGCGCGAAACGGCAAGGAGGTCACCGCGGTGATCGAATTGCGCGCGCGCTTCGATGAGGAGTCCAACTTGCAACTGGCCAGCCGTCTGCAAGCGGCCGGTGCGGTGGTGATCTACGGCGTGGTCGGCTTCAAGACCCACGCCAAGATGATGCTGATCCTGCGCCGCGAAGCGGGCGAGATCGTGCGTTACGCGCACTTGGGCACGGGTAACTACCACGCCGGCAACGCCCGCCTGTACACCGACTACAGCCTGCTGACCTCCGACGACGCCCTGTGCGAAGACGTCGGCAAACTGTTCAGCCAGTTGATCGGCATGGGCAAGACGTTGCGCATGAAGAAGCTGCTGCACGCGCCGTTCACCCTGAAAAAGGGCATGCTCGACATGATTGCCCGGGAAACCCAGTTCGCCCTCGAGGGCAAGCCGGCGCACATCATCGCCAAGTTCAACTCGCTGACCGATCCGAAGATCATTCGCGCGTTGTACAAGGCCAGCCAGTCGGGCGTGCGCATCGACCTGGTGGTGCGTGGCATGTGCTGCCTGCGGCCGGGCATCGCCGGGGTCTCGCACAACATCCATGTGCGTTCGATCATCGGGCGCTTCCTGGAACACACCCGGGTCTTCTACTTCCTCAATGGCGGCGATGAACAGATGTTCCTGTCCAGTGCCGACTGGATGGAGCGCAACCTCGACAAGCGCGTCGAGACTTGCTTCCCGGTGGAAGGCAAGAAGCTGATCATGCGGGTCAAGAAAGAGCTGGAGTTGTATCTGACCGATAACACCCACAGCTGGAGCCTGCAGTCGGACGGCCGTTACATCCGCAATACGCCGACCGGCAACCAGAACCCGCGCAGTGCCCAGGCTACGTTGCTGGAGCGGTTGGGTAGCCCGATTCTGGCGGTACGCTAAAAAAAATGGCGATCCCAAGGGATCGCCATTTTTGTTATGACCGCCGTCCCTGTAGGAGCGAGCTTGCTCGCGAAAAACCTGAGGGCAGCGCGTTTATTCAGGCCGCACGCATTATCGTTCACGTCCATCGCGAACAAGCTCGCTCCTACAGGGGTTTCAGCGCGCGGTAAGGACGATATCCACCCGCGTCAGCCACTGCGCTTCAATTTCGAAATCCGCCTGGGTCAGCTGGTTTTCGTCCAGCCAGTTTTCCGGGAACACCACTTCCAGGCTGTTGCCATTGGCATTCAATTCCACCTGGGGCATCTGCTGGGTGCCGCGGATGTGATGGAACAGGATCGCGAAGCGCAGCAGCACGCACAGGCGAATCAGCTTGGTGCCGTCTTTGCCAAACTCGGCGAACTTGTCCTTGGGGATGTTGCGGCGGTGACCTCGTACCAGCAGCGCGAGCATCAGTTGGTCTTCGCGGGAGAAGCCAGCGAGGTCCGAGTGTTCGATCAGGTAGGCGCCGTGCTTGTGGTACTGGTAGTGAGCGATGTCCAGGCCCACTTCGTGCACCTTGGCCGCCCAGCCGAGCAGTTCGCGCCAGACGCCGTCTTCCAGGTCCCAGTCCCTGGCCACCTGGTCGAAGGCATGCAGGGCCTTGCGTTCGACCCGCACCGCCTGTTCCAGGTCGACGTGGTAACGCTCCATCAGCGAGGTCAGGGTGCGTTCACGCACGTCTTCGTGATGATGGCGACCCAGCAGGTCATAGAGCACGCCTTCGCGCAGCGCGCCTTCACAGTGGTCCATGCGCTGCAATTCCAGGGAATCGAAGATGGCTTCGAGAATGGCCAGGCCTGCCGGGAAAATCGCCCGGCGGTCCGGCTTGATGCCTTCGAAGTCGATCTTGTCGACGTCGCCCAGCTTGATCAGCTTGCGCTTGAGCCAGGCCAGGCCCTGGGCGTTGACCTCGCCGCTGCCGTGGCCACCGGCCTTCAGCGCCAGGCCGATGGCGCGGATGGTGCCCGAGGAGCCGATGGCTTCATCCCAGGTCAGGCGGTGCAGGGCGTGCTCGATGCTCATGATCTCCAGCCGCGCCGCGGTGTACGCCTGGGCGTAACGGGCGGGGGTGATCTTGCCGTCCTTGAAATAGCGCTGGGTGTAGCTGACGCAACCCATCTGCAGGCTTTCGCGCAACAATGGCTCGAATCTCTGCCCGATGATGAATTCGGTACTGCCGCCGCCGATGTCGGCCACCAGGCGTTTGCCCGGGGTGTCGGCGAGGGTGTGGGACACGCCCAGATAAATCAGGCGCGCTTCTTCACGGCCGGAGATGACTTCCACCGGGTGACCGAGGATTTCTTCGGCGCGGTGGATGAATTCGTTGCGGTTGCGGGCTTCACGCAGGGCGTTGGTGCCGACGATCCGCACGGCGCCGGTGGGCATACCGTTGATCAGTTGGGCGAAGCGCTTGAGGCAATCGAGCCCGCGCTGCATGGATTCTTCGCTGAGCTTGCGCTCTTCATCGATACCGGCGGCCAGCTGAACCTTCTCCCCGAGACGTTCGAGAATACGGATTTCACCGTTCTGGGCCTTGGCCACGACCATGTGAAAGCTGTTGGAGCCCAGGTCGATAGCGGCGATCAGGGACAGATTCTTGGCTTGGGATTGCGGCATGGTCAGGGTCTCGGTCGATAACCTCGACATCGTGCCACGATCAAAGGCTGGCGCCAACGCGTAGGCGTTGCGGCGATGCAAATGGCCTCTTCGCGGGCAAGCCCGCTCCCACAGGTTTTTGCGTCGAACACACCATTGTGCTCCGGCAGAGAACCCTGTGGGAGCGGGCTTGCTCGCGAATGCGGCCTCACAGGCACTAAATTTCCATCAGACTGCCGCTTCCACCGTGCCAATGAAATTCGCCAGCTCCACAGTCTGCGGATTGGCAAACAACTCTTTCGGATCACCCACCTCATGCACCAGCCCCTGATGCATGAACACCAACTTGTCCCCCACCTCCCGGGCAAAACGCATCTCATGGGTCACCATGATCAAGGTCATGCCTTCCCTGGCCAGCTGCCGAACCACGCTCAGCACTTCGTTGACCAGCTCCGGGTCCAGCGCCGAGGTGATTTCGTCGCACAGCAACACCTTGGGCGACATCGCCAGCGCGCGGGCAATCGCCACGCGCTGTTGCTGCCCGCCGGACAGCCGATCCGGGAAGGCATCGAATTTCTCCCCCAGGCCTACGCGTTCCAGCATCTCCCGGGCCAGTTCGGCCGCCTTGGCTTTCGGTACTTTCTGCACCACCTGTGGCGCCAGCATCACGTTTTCGCCAACCGTCAGGTGCGGGAACAGGTTGAACTGCTGGAACACCATTCCGACCTTCTGCCGCAGGCTGCGCAGGTCGGCGCGGGCGGCGTCGAGGTATTCGCCGTCGACTTCGATGACGCCATCGTTGATCGATTCCAGGCCGTTGAGGGTGCGCAGCAAGGTCGACTTGCCCGAGCCACTGCGGCCGATGATCGCCACCACCTGGCCTTGCTCGACACTCAGGTCGATGCCTTTGAGCACATGGTGGTCGCCGTAGTATTTATGCAGGGCGGAAATTCTAAGCAGAGGCATGCAGTCTCCTTTCCAGGTAGCGCGCACTGAGGGACAAGGGGTAGCAGAGCAGGAAGTAGCCGAGGGCGACCAGGCCGTAGACCATGAAGGGCTCGAAGGTGGCATTGGCCAACATGCCGCCGGTCTTGGTCAGTTCGGTGAAGCCGATGATCGAGGTCACGGCGGTGCCCTTGACCACTTGCACCGAGAAACCCACGGTCGGCGCCACGGCAATGCGCAACGCTTGCGGCAGGATCACGTAGCGCAGTTGCTCCAGCGGGTTCAGCGCCAGGCTCGACGAGGCTTCCCACTGGCCGTTGGGGATCGACTCGACGCAACCCCGCCAGATCTCCGCCAGGTAGGCGCTGGTGAACAACGTCAAGGCGATGGCTGCCGCGGCCCAGGGCGATATCTCTACCCCGGCCAGCGCGACGCCGAAGAACACCAGGAACAGCTGCATCAACAGCGGCGTGCCCTGGAACAGTTCGATGTAGGTGCGAGCAACTCTGCGTGGCAGGGGCTTGTTCGAGATGCGCAGCACCATGACCAGCAAGCCGATCAGCCCGCCGCCAACGAACGCTACCAGCGACAGCGCCAGCGTCCATTGCAGGCCCATGAGCAGGTTGCGCACGATGTCCCAGAAGGTCAAATCGCTCATCGAGTGCTCCTCGCGATGAATCGCTGGCCGATCCAGTTCAGCAGCTGGCGGATCAACAAGGCCATGCACAGATAGAGCAGCGTGGTCAGGGCATAGGTTTCAAAGGCGCGGAAGTTGCGCGACTGGATGAAGTTGGCGGCGAAGCTCAGCTCTTCGGTGGCGATCTGCGAGCAGACCGCCGAGCCGAGCATGACGATGATGATCTGGCTGCTCAGGGCCGGCCAGACCTTGCCCAGTGCCGGCAGCAGCACCACGTGGCGGAACGCCTCGAAGCGCGTCATGGCCAGTGCCGCCGCAGCCTCCAGTTGGCCGCGCGGGATCGCTTGGATGCCGGCACGGATGATCTCGGTCGAGTAGGCTCCCAGGTTGATCACCATCGCCAGCACGGCGGCCTGCCATTCGGAAATCTGCACGCCCAGCGACGGCAGGCCGAAGAAGATGAAAAACAATTGCACCAGGAACGGTGTATTGCGGATCAACTCGACGTAGACCGCGAAAATCCCGGCGAAGGGGCGGATATTCCACGCCCGCACCAGCGCCCCGACGATGCCCAGGCCCACCCCCAACACCGCGCCGATGGCCGTCAGCTCAAGGGTGAACAGCGCACCGCGCAACAGCAAATCGGTGTTGTGCACCACCGGCAAGAAATCGAACTGATAAGCCATCATGAGTCTCCTGCGCGCCGGATCAGAGGTCGGCCGGCAGCGGTTCTTTCAACCAGGTCAGGGCGTTTTTCTCCAGCGCGCCGTCGCTCCTGGCGGTGACGAGGATCTGGTTGACCTTGTCCAGCAACGCCGGCTCGTTCTTGTTCACGCCGACGTAGACCGGCGAGTCCTTGAGCTTCACTTTCAGCGCCGGCACGCGTTTCGGGCTCTTCTCGCTGATGGCGACCATCACCACGTTGCCGCTGGCGATCAGGTCCACTTGCCCCGCCAGATAGGCAGCGATGGTCGAGTTGTTGTCTTCGAAGCGCTTGATGGTCACGCCTTCGGGGGCGACCTTGGTCAGCTCGATGTCTTCGATGGCGCCACGGGTGACGCTGATGGTCTTGCCCTTGAGGTCGTCAAGGCTCTTGATGTCGGCGTCTGGCGGCCCGAACACGGCGAGGTAAAAGGGGGCGTAGGCGCGGGAGAAATCGATGACTTTTTCCCGCTCCGGGTTTTTACCCAGGCTGGAGATCACCAGGTCGACCTTGCCGGTGGTCAGGAACGGGATGCGGTTGGTGCTGTTGACCGGGGTCAGTTCGAGCTTGACCTTGAGCTGTTCGGCCAGCAGTTTGGCGGTGTCGATGTCGAGGCCGCGCGGTTTCATGTCCGGGCCGACCGAGCCAAAGGGCGGGAAATCCTGGGGCACGGCGACCTTGAGGACGCCGCGCTGGACCACATCTTCCAGGGCGTCGGCATGGGCGGGTGCCTGGCTCAGCACGAGGCTGGCGAACAAGGCAGCGAGGAGGGCGCTGTAACGCTGGGTCATGGCAAGTCTCCGGATCTTCGAGAAGTGATTTCTGCGGATCGACAGAGCACGGGCCATGCCAACATGGCGTTTCCCGGGCGCCAGGCCGCGGTTTTGCTGGGTGCGAACGGTCTTACTGGTCTGAACAGTCAAGTCGCGTTTCGCACCCCGATGGCGCAGCCGTTAACGTTACCGAACCCCCATGGGGCACGACTTGCCGGGCGCGGCGAATAGCTTTACAACTGATCGCACATTGGCCTGGTTCTAGTGGAAAACCATGAATTCGATCTCCCGCGCCGTACCTGAAGTGGCGCTGCAAGCCATCCGCAAACTGATCACCGAACAGGGGTTCGTGCCGGGGGATGCCTTGCCCTCGCAGCGGGACCTGGCCGTGCAATTGGGGGTCAGCCGGGCGTCGTTGCGCGAGGCGCTGTCATCGCTCAGTGCCCTGGGTGTGATCAGCATCCAGCCGGGTAAAGGGGTGTTCGTGCAGTCGCCGGTGGAGTTGCCGCGAGGCGAGGCAGCGCCCGGTTGGCCGTTCGCGGCACAGGCTTCGCCCTTGGATATCTTCCAGTTGCGCTATGCGCTGGAGGGATTCGCGGCGGGGCTGGCGGCCGTTACCTTGAGTACCGATGAACTCGATGCGCTGGAAGACAACGTCGCTGCCATGCGCAACGATCTGAAGTCCGGCGACTTTGAAGCGGCGGCGCGGCTGGACTTCGAATTCCACCGTCGAATCCTGTTGGCCAGCGGCAATCAGGCGATGCTGAGCATCCTGACGGCCAGCGCCGACATCTTCCTGGAGAGCCAGAAGCTACCGTTCATCCGGGCCGAGCGGGCCATGGAAACCTGGCAGGAACACCGCAAAATCCTTCGCGCGCTGGCGCGCCGGGCCTCGGGGGCCGCGCAAAAGGCCATGCACGAACATGTGCGCAACGCGGCCCTGCGTACCGGAATCGCCTTCGTCGCTCCCGCCACCGCGTGACCTGAGCTATACCCAAACTCATGTAACACCATAGCGAGACTCAATCATCTGCACCTTCCTGAACGGGGGAAGGGCGGCTATGATGGGCCACGTTTTTTTGCTTACAACCCTGGAGAATTCCATGAGCAGCGATCTTATCAAACACGTTAGCGACGCTAGCTTCGAGGCCGACGTACTCAAGGCTGAAGGCGCTGTACTGGTCGACTACTGGGCTGAATGGTGCGGCCCTTGCAAAATGATCGCTCCTGTCCTGGACGAAATTGCCGAGACCTACAAAGGCAAGCTGACCGTTGCCAAACTGAACATCGACGAAAACCAGGAAACCCCCGCCAAGCACGGCGTGCGTGGTATCCCGACGCTGATGCTGTTCAAGAACGGCAACGTTGAAGCGACCAAGGTTGGCGCACTGTCGAAGTCGCAGCTGGCAGCTTTCCTCGACGCCAACATTTAAGCGTCGTAGCAGCCTGTCAGAAAAAGGCCCCGCAAATGGCGGGGCTTTTTTCGTTGTGGAGGGCTAGACGCTCCGAAACTCAGGTGTTACATTCGGCCCCGCGCTGGTTTCTCCAGTGCCCCCTGCTAGCCGTCGCCGACGCTCTCCTTTTCGAATAAGTACGCGATCCTGTCGCCTTCTCCGCGGCGCGGCCTCATTAAGCCAAAAGCTTAATTTCCCCCCTCCATAAATGATTACGTCATTCCTATATGAATCTGACTGAACTCAAGCAAAAGCCGATTACCGAACTGCTCGAATTGGCCGAACAGATGGGCATAGAAAATATGGCCCGTTCGCGCAAGCAGGACGTGATTTTCTCCCTGCTGAAAAAGCACGCGAAAAGCGGCGAGGAAATCTCCGGTGATGGCGTGCTGGAGATTCTCCAGGACGGCTTCGGCTTCCTCCGCTCTGCAGACGCCTCCTATCTTGCCGGCCCTGACGATATCTACGTCTCGCCGAGCCAGATCCGTCGCTTCAACTTGCGCACCGGTGACACCATCGTTGGCAAGATCCGCCCTCCGAAGGAAGGCGAGCGTTATTTCGCGCTGCTCAAGGTCGACACGATCAACTTCGACCGTCCGGAAAACGCGAAAAACAAGATTCTCTTCGAGAACCTGACCCCGCTGTTCCCGACCGTGCGCATGAAGATGGAAGCCGGTAACGGTTCCACCGAAGACTTGACCGGTCGAGTCATCGACCTGTGCGCCCCGATCGGTAAAGGCCAGCGCGGTCTGATCGTTGCACCGCCGAAAGCCGGTAAGACGATCATGCTGCAGAACATCGCCGCGAACATCGCCCGTAACAATCCTGAAGTTCATCTGATCGTGCTGCTGATCGACGAACGTCCGGAAGAAGTTACCGAAATGCAGCGCACCGTGCGCGGCGAAGTGGTTGCCTCGACGTTCGATGAGCCGCCAACCCGCCACGTGCAGGTTGCCGAGATGGTGATCGAGAAGGCCAAGCGCCTGGTCGAACACAAGAAGGACGTGGTGATCCTGCTCGACTCCATCACCCGTCTGGCCCGTGCCTACAACACCGTGATCCCGAGCTCCGGCAAGGTACTGACCGGTGGTGTCGATGCCCACGCCCTGGAGAAACCGAAACGTTTCTTCGGCGCTGCGCGGAACATCGAAGAAGGCGGCTCGCTGACCATCATCGCCACCGCGCTGGTTGAAACCGGCTCGAAGATGGACGAAGTGATCTACGAGGAATTCAAAGGCACCGGCAACATGGAACTGCCTCTGGATCGTCGCATCGCTGAAAAGCGCGTATTCCCGGCCATCAACATCAACCGTTCCGGTACTCGCCGCGAAGAGTTGCTGACGGCCGACGACGAGTTGCAGCGCATGTGGATCCTGCGCAAGCTGCTGCATCCGATGGATGAAGTCGCTGCCATCGAGTTCCTGGTCGACAAGCTGAAAACGACCAAGACCAACGATGAGTTCTTCCTGTCGATGAAACGCAAGTAAGTCGAACGGGCCAAGAAGCCGGGGAAACCCGGCTTTTTGCTATCTGATTTTTGATGAACCGCCAGTTCGTGGTTCTGAATAGAGGGGTTCGGCGCTAAACTGCCCACCCCGAACGCCACGGCCAATACGAGGCTCACGCATGCAGTATCGCGACTTGCGCGACTTTATCAGCGGCCTGGAACAGCGCGGCGAACTCAAGCGCATCCAGGTTCCGGTGTCCCCAGTGCTCGAAATGACCGAGGTGTGCGATCGCACCTTGCGCGCCAAGGGCCCGGCCCTGCTATTCGAAAAACCTACCGGTTTTGACATTCCCGTGCTCGGCAACCTGTTCGGTACCCCCGAGCGCGTAGCGTTGGGCATGGGCGCCGAAGCGGTCAGCGAGCTGCGTGAAATCGGCAAGTTGCTGGCGTTCCTCAAGGAACCCGAGCCGCCGAAGGGGCTGAAAGACGCCTGGTCCAAGCTGCCGATCTTCCGCAAGATCATCTCCATGGCGCCCAAGGTCGTCAAAGACGCGATCTGCCAGGAAGTGGTGGTCGAAGGCGACGACGTCGACCTGTCGACCTTGCCCGTGCAGACCTGCTGGCCAGGCGACGTCGCCCCGCTGATCACCTGGGGCCTGACGGTCACCAAGGGGCCGAACAAGGACCGGCAGAACCTCGGTATCTACCGTCAGCAAGTGATTGGCCGCAACAAGGTCATCATGCGCTGGCTCAGCCACCGTGGCGGCGCGCTGGATTATCGTGAATGGTGCGAGAAGCACCCTGGCCAGCCGTTCCCGGTGGCCGTGGCGCTGGGGGCTGACCCGGCGACCATCCTCGGTGCCGTGACCCCGGTGCCAGACAGTCTTTCCGAATACGCCTTTGCCGGCCTGCTGCGCGGCAACCGGACCGAACTGGTCAAGTGCCGCGGCAACGACCTGCAAGTGCCGGCCACCGCCGAAATCATCCTTGAAGGGGTGATTCACCCGGGCGAGATGGCCGATGAAGGGCCGTACGGCGACCACACCGGTTACTACAACGAAGTCGACAGCTTCCCGGTGTTCACCGTCGAGCGCATTACCCACCGGATCAAGCCGATCTACCACAGCACCTACACCGGCCGTCCACCGGATGAGCCGGCGATCCTGGGTGTGGCGCTGAACGAAGTGTTCGTGCCGATCCTGCAGAAGCAGTTCCCGGAGATCACCGACTTCTACCTGCCACCCGAGGGCTGTTCGTACCGCATGGCCGTCGTGACCATGAAGAAGTCGTACCCGGGGCATGCCAAGCGGGTAATGCTCGGTGTCTGGTCGTTTTTGCGACAGTTCATGTACACCAAGTTCGTTATCGTCACTGACGACGATATCAACGCGCGGGACTGGAACGACGTGATCTGGGCCATCACCACGCGCATGGACCCCAAGCGCGACACGGTGATGATCGAGAACACACCGATCGACTACCTGGACTTCGCCTCGCCGGTTTCCGGCCTGGGTTCGAAGATGGGGCTCGATGCCACGCATAAATGGCCGGGTGAAACCACGCGTGAGTGGGGCCGTGTAATCGTCAAGGACGACGCCGTGACCCAACGGATCGATGCCATCTGGAATCAGTTAGGAATAGATTGATGCGTGTAACCTTGCAGCCCTCCGGCGCAGTACTGGATATCTTGCCCGGCGAGCGGATTCTCGATGGCGCACGCCGCCTGGGCTATGAATGCCCGCAAAGCTGTCGCAACGGTAACTGCCACGTATGCGCCGCGCTGCTGGTGGAAGGCCGCGTCGAGCAGGCAGGTCTCGTGCGCGACCATGGCGAGTTCTACACTTGCATTGCAGAGCCGCTGGAAGACTGCATCGTGCTGTGGGATGGCGTGCTCGCGCTGGGAGAATTGCCGGTGCGCAGTCTGTCGTGTCAGGTCACCAGTTGCACCGAGGTTGGTGGCGATACCTGGCGGGTGCGGCTGCGGGCTCCTGCCGGCAAGCCACCGCGTTATCACGCCGGCCAGTACCTGATGATCCATCGTGACAACGGCGACAAGTCCTCCTTCTCCCTGGCCTCGGCGCCCTCTGGCGGGCGAGATCTGGAAATCCACGTGCTGGCGCGCGAACCCAGTGCGCTCAGCCTGATCGAGCAACTGCAACGCAACACGATGGTGCGTATCGACATGCCGTTCGGTGATGCGCACCTGGCCGAGTTGCCGGACGGTCCGCTGGTGCTGATTGCGGCGGGCACCGGGATGGGCCAGGTTCATGGCTTGATCGAACATTGCCGCGCCGAAGGCTTCAAGCACCCGGTGCACTTGTACTGGGGAGTGCGTCGTCCTGAAGACTTTTACGAAATCGAACATTGGGATGAGTGGCTGAAACTGCCCAACCTGTTCCTGCATAAAGTCGTCAGCGACCAATGCGGCTGGCAGGGGCGCTGCGGCATGTTGCATGAAGCGGTCTGCGAAGACTTCCCCGACCTCAAGGCCCTGCATGTCTATGCCAGTGGCTCGCCTGCCATGGTCTACGGCACCCTGGACGCGCTGGTCGAGGCAGGAATGGACGCCCACCAGATGCGCGCCGACGTATTTGCATACGCGCCACGATCCTGATTCTGTCCCACCACACTGTAGGAGCGAGCTTGCTCGCGATGGTCGTTAACGATTACGCGGGCAGTCAGGATGCCCGGCGCTCTTGAGTCCATCGCGAGCAAGCTCGCTCCTACAGGTTATAACCCCATATATAGCTTATCGGTATTTATAAAATCGTATAAATGCCGGTAGGTTATATTGTGTTCAGGTAATTAATTAACAACAGTGCCATGGCACTTGAATTGCTTTGAAAAACATATGTGCCTTATTGTTACAGCGGTGCGTTCTATTAAGTAACTCTTAACTCGCGGGGAGCTGAACGCTATTCGCCATGAGCGCCATTGAACCTTCGATCTTGAACCTGGCTTACCCTCCGCGGCTCGATCTGGGGCCGCAGCTCACGCACGAACAATTGCTCAGCTCGATGCAGTCGACCATGGCTCGCCACAAGGGCGGCCCGGTGTGGCTGTTCGCCTACGGCTCACTGATCTGGCGACCGGAGTGCACGGCGGTGGAGCGGGTTCGCGGTCGCGTGCATGGCTACCATCGTGGTTTGTACCTGTGGTCCCACGAACATCGCGGCACGCCGGAAATGCCCGGCCTGGTGTTTGGCCTGGATCGCGGCGGCTCCTGCAGCGGGTTCGCCTACCGCTTGCCGGAAGAGCAACTGGACGCTTCGCTGTATGCGCTGTGGAAAAGAGAAATGCCATTCCCGTCCTATCGCCCGCACTGGCTCAACTGCCGACTAGAAGACGGCAACCAGGTTCAGGCGTTGGGATTCGTTCTGGAGCGGCATCTGCCCAGCTACGCTGGCAACCTGCCGGATCACGTGCTGAGCCACGTGTTCGAAAACGCTTGCGGGCGTTACGGCACCACTCGCGATTATGTCGAGCAGACCGCCCACGCCCTGCGTAGCCACGCCATGCCAGACCGGAATCTGGAGGCGCGGCTCAAGCGTTGCAAGTCAAAGGACGATCAAGCGAGTGCTTCGCGGCTCTGACTGGCGACCTGCTTGTGCCACAACGTCGGCGCAAGGAAGGCCATCGCCAGCAGGCAGGCACCGATCAGCAAGACGAAACCGCCGTCCCAGCCGAAATGGTCCACGGTGTAGCCCATCGCTGCACTGGCCGCGACCGATCCCCCTAGATACCCGAACAGACCGGTGAAGCCCGCAGCCGTGCCGGCGGCTTTTTTCGGTGCCAGTTCCAGCGCCTGCAAACCGATCAACATCACCGGCCCGTAGATCAGGAAGCCGATGGACACCAGCGCGATCATGTCGATCGTCGGATTGCCGGCCGGGTTGAGCCAGTACACCAGCGTCGCCACGGTCACCAATGCCATGAACACCATGCCGGTCAGGCCACGGTTGCCACGGAAGATCTTGTCCGACATCCAGCCGCACAGCAGCGTGCCCGGAATACCGGCCCACTCGTAGAAGAAGTACGCCCAGGACGTCTTGTCCACGGTGAAACCCTTGGCTTCCTTGAGGTAGGTCGGCGCCCAGTCCAGCACGCCGTAGCGCAGCAGGTAGACGAAGACGTTGGCCAGGGCGATGTACCAGAGCATTTTGTTGCGCAGCACGTATTTGACGAAGATTTCCTTGGCGCTGAATTCTTCTTCGTGGCTGGCGTCGTAGCCTTCCGGGTAATCGTTCTTGTACTTCTCGATCGGTGGCAGGCCGACCGATTGCGGGGTGTCGCGCATGGTGATGAAGGCAAACACCGCCACGGCCATGGCCACCGCCGCCGGCACATAAAACGCCGCGTGCCAGTCGTTGAACAGGCCCATGCCGATCAGGAACAGCGGGCCGATCAGACCGCCACCGACGTTGTGCGCCACGTTCCACAGGGACACCACGCCACCGCGTTCCTTCTGCGACCACCAGTGCACCATGGTCCGCCCGCTCGGCGGCCAGCCCATGCCCTGCGCCCAGCCATTGATGAACAGCAGGACGAACATGATGGTCACGCTGGACGTCGCCCAATGGGCAAAACCGAACGTGAACATCACCGCCGCCGAGACCACCAGGCCGAACGGCAGAAAGTAACGCGGGTTGGAACGGTCGGAAACGATGCCCATCAGGAACTTGGACAAGCCGTAGGCGATGGCAATCGCCGACAACGCCACCCCCAGTTCTCCACGGGTGTAGCCCTCTTCGATCAGATAAGGCATGGCCAGGGAGAAGTTTTTGCGCAGCAGGTAGTAACCGGCGTAACCGATGAAGATACCGGCGAAGATCTGCCAGCGCAGGCGTCGGTAGGTGCTGTCTATTTTTTCTTCAGGCAGGGGAGCCTGATGCGTGGCAGGACGAAAGAAAGCAAACATTCAAGAGCTCCAAATTTCTTGTTTTGACTGCGGATGCGAATGTTACAGTTTCGTTACCGAAAATAGCATCGGTTCGCATCGGCAAAACAGCGGAAATGTTGGAATTCGAGCGTTCCTTTATGAACATGTCGCTCAGGTGTAAATGAAGGGCGGTGTAGGAATAATTACTCTTGGCGTTTCGATAAGCCTGATTTGCCAGGAATAGGGCAGGTTTTTGGGAAATGTCCTGCGTTACTACCAGACACCATGACCTTCAGCTTAAAACCCTGCATCTCTACCCTTGGTCCTACTGCCAGACATGGCATTTCAGGTGTGAGGGGGAAGGTTTATGCGGTGGTTTGTGTTGATGCTCATGCTGGTGATGTCTGGCGAAATCCTGGCCGGGGAGGTTTTCCTGATACCGGACAATAACCCGAAGCCGATTTACCCGCCGGCACTTCAACGGGCCGGGATCATTGGTGATGTTCGGGTCAGATTTATGGTCAATGCCGATGGATCGGTCAGCAAGGTGAGCATTTTGCAAAGCGACCATCCCGATCTCGCTGAGGCGACCAGAGTGGCGATTGAGCAATGGCGATTCAAACCGTGGACGGTCGAGGGTGACAAACCAGCGGAGCAGGAAGTGATAGCACCGATGATCTTCAGATACGATTCAGCGCTGCCAATTGACCTCAACAAATGGCTTAAGGAATTGAAATGTCGGGATCTCAACGAAAGAACTGTTCGTACCCCGGATCATGCCTGGGGGGATGTCGCCGCGTTTCACTATACCCGTGCTTACCTGTCGAACGCGTTTTCTACGACAACGCTGAGCAATGAGCGACGTCTTGCGCTGATAGCCCAGCTGAACAGGAAGGTGCCGGTGATTGTCAGGCAATGCATGAACAGACCTGTTTCCAGGTACGCGAGGTTTTTGCCGGAGGACATTCGCAAATTGCTCTAGGCATATAAACGAAAGGACCAGAAGAACCATGTCAGTTGTTCTGGCCTTTTTTATCATGCGCTGATTCAGCGAACCTGCACCACCACCTTCCCGACCGCCTTGCGCTGGCCAAGATCATTGATGGCCTGCGCCGCATTGCTCAACGGATACACCTGCGACACCAGCGGCTTCAACTTGCCCTCTGCAAACCAGCCAAACAATTGCTGGAAGTTCGCGGTGTTGTCCTGGGGCTGGCGCTGGGCAAACGAGCCCCAGAATACGCCCAATACCGCTGCACCCTTGAGCAGTGCCAGGTTCACCGGCAGTTCGGGGATGCGTCCGCTGGCGAAACCGACCACCAGCAGGCGGCCGTTCCAGGCGATGGCGCGGATGGCCTGGTCGAACAGGTCGCCACCTACCGGGTCGTAGATCACGTCGGCGCCCTGGCCGTCGGTCAGGCGTTTGATTTCGTCCTTGAGGCTGGTTTCGCTGTAGTTGATCAGTTCATCGGCGCCCGCAGCCTTGGCAACGGCGAGTTTTTCCGCGCTGCTGGCTGCGGCGATCACCCGGGCGCCCATGGCCTTGCCGATTTCCACTGCCGCCAGGCCGACACCGCCGGAGGCGCCCAGTACCAGCAGGGTTTCGCCGGGTTGCAGGTTGCCGCGTTGCTTGAGGGCGTGCATCGAGGTGCCGTAGGTCATGCTGAAGGCGGCGGCGGTGTTGAAGTCCATGGAGGGCGGGATCGGCAACACGTTGTAGCCGGGCACTGCGACCTGTTCGGCAAAACTGCCCCAGCCGGTCAGGGCCATGACCCGGTCGCCGACTTTCAGGTGGCTGACCTTTTCGCCCACTTCGCTGACGATGCCTGCGGCTTCACCGCCCGGGGAAAAAGGGAAGGGCGGCTTGAACTGGTACTTGCCCTCGATGATCAGCGTGTCGGGGAAGTTCACCCCGGCGGCGTGTACCTCCAGCAGGATTTCGTTCTTCTTCGCGACAGGACTGGCGACGTCTTCCAGCACCAGCGATTCGGCAGGACCGAAGGCTTTGCACAGCACGGCTTTCATCAGGGCTATTCCTTTTGGAGTGATGGCCGATAAGTGTAGGTGTGTGAGTCGACGGGTCAACGAGCATGCCCGGGCCTGATAGTCAGCCATAAGCTTGTGTTGGCGTGGCGGGTGGTTATGCTGGGCCGCAAACCGGATAAGGAGCGAATTGTGAAAGCGTGGATCATGTTGTTGCTGGCCCTGTCCCTACCTGTGGCAGCGGTGGCCGAGGAAAAGGAAGAGGTGGCGCCGAAGGTCAATTACGTCACCTTGAGCCCGCCGTTCGTGGGCAACTACGGGTTGGATGGAACGCCCAAGCTCAAGGTCTACAAGGCCGATGTGGCCTTGCGTGTGACCGGTGACGAGGCCACCAAGGCGGTGAAGGCCAACGAGCCGCTGATTCGCAATCAACTGGTGGCGTTGTTTGCCCAGCAGTCCAGCGAGACGATGAACAATGTCGAGGCCAAGGAAAAGCTGCGTCAGGAAGCCTTGAAGCAAACCCAGCAGATCATGAATGATGAAACGGGCAAGCCGGTGGTTGAGGATTTGTTGTTCAACAACCTGATCATCCAATAAGTTTTGCAGCGCCTTTACCGGCCTCTTCGCTGGCAAGCCAGCTCCTACAAGGTTTGTGGTGAATCACAATCCTGCATTCACCACAGAACCCTGTGGGAGCTGGCTTGCCAGCGAAGGCATTCGCAGAGTCGCTGCAAATATTACGGCTTGAGCGCAATCACCGCCGCCCACTGCTCCTCTGTCACCGGCATCACCGACAGCCGCGAGCCCTTCTGCACCAGCGGCATCTCGGCCAGCGCCGTCTGCTGCTTCAGATAATCGAGTTTCAACACCCGGGAAAACGTCTCGACATGCGCGACATCAATCGCGCTCCAGGCGTTTTTTTCTGCCGTTGCCTTTGGATCGTAGTAGTGGCTCTCAGGCTCGAGCGCCGTCGGGTCGGGATACGCGGCTTCGACAATCTTGCCGATGCCAGCAATCCCCGGCTCCGGGCAGCTCGAGTGATAGAAAAAGAACGCGTCCCCCACCGCCATGGCCCGCAAAAAGTTACGCGCCTGATAGTTGCGAACCCCGTCCCAGCGCGCTTTGCCGAGCTTTTCCAAATCTTTGATCGAGAGCTCGTCGGGCTCGGACTTCATCAGCCAATAGGCCATGGTTCTGGCTCCTTGCGAAGTGGGTGGAGAGGTTGTCGGGCAATTTTATGACAAACCGACAGTCGGTTGACGCCAGCATTTGCGTGCCGGTTCACGTTGTCGCAAAATGCCGGCCTTTCAAGCTTGACGCTGCTGCACGGCCAACAAACGGAAACCGCTGCTGTCATCGTGTTGATATGCCTTTGGGGGGCAATCGATGAAACGCAAACCGGATTTACTATGGATTTTGGTTATTTTGTTCGGCCTCGGCGTCGTGACCACTGGCTATGCCCAAAGCCTGTGGGTCAACAAGAACGATGCACCGGTCGAAATCTCGTCATTGCAGCAACAGTCGACAGCCTTCAAACGCTGATCCGCGCTTTTCGACGCCGCTGAATCCGGTGGCGTCTAGCCTGCGTAATACCAGGCCTTGTCCGTCACCGTTCCCTGCAACGGCACATCCCAGCTCGCCTGAGCCAGTCGCTCGACCTTCTGACATTCGTGGGCCAGTCCCAGCAACGTCGGCTTGCGCCAGTCATTGCGGCGCGCCAGGTAGGCCAGGCTGCGATCATAGAAGCCGCCGCCCATGCCCAGGCGCCCGCCGACATCGTCAAACCCCACCAATGGCAGCAGCACCAGATCCAGCGCCCAGACTTTACGTTGCCGGGCGAGGTTGTGCCTGGGTTCCAGGATACGGAAGCGATTGAGCCTGAGTTTTTCGCCGGGGCGGATGCGCTGGAACACCATCTTGGTGCGCGGCCAGGCGCTGAGCACCGGTAGATAGGTGGCCTTGCCCCGACGTTGAGCCGCACGCAGCAGCAGGCGCGGATCGATTTCACCGTCAGTGGGCAGATAAAGGGAGATGTGCCTGGCGCGGCGAAACAGCGGTTGCTGGGCCAATTGCTTGTACAGCCCGCGGGCCGCCTGGCGTTGCTGACAGGGCGTCAGTGCGCGGCGGGCCTTGCGCAACATGCGTCGAAGTTGCGGGCGAGGGAGCAGCGCAGGTTCGGTCATGGATTCGGGGCTTCGGTAATGCAATTACAGATATCGTATCTGTAGAAACGCCGATGCCGGTATTTAAACCGGCATCGGACTGGAATCAGGCTCCCCGGATGTACCGCTGTCGACTTAGCCCTTGAACCCGAAAGTTCAAGGTGGAAGATGCAGTAGGCTTTCAGGCTTTCCGTCTAGCGGACATGCACACCAGCCCAACGTGCAACCTCCAGGGTATAGCAAATCGGCTCAGGGACATCGCCAACTGGCAAGCACCCCAGGGAGTGATCAGAGTATACCGCAAGCGGTGACACGAATCAGCCTTTGGTGACATCCGGATCAGTGGCGAGCACCAGATCGACTCGATCGAGCAGGTCGCGCACCTGTTCGCGAGTCGAACCGCTGGCCTGGATGTCCGGTCGTTCTTCCTTGTGCAGCAGGTCGTGGGTGATGTTCAACGCGGCCATCACGGCGATGCGATCGGCGCCGATGACTTTGCCGCTGCTGCGGATTTCGCGCATCTTGCCGTCCAGGTAGCGGGCGGCGCTCACCAGGTTGCTGCGTTCTTCCTGGGGGCAGATGATCGAATATTCTTTGTCGAGGATCTGCACAGTGACGCTATTGCTTGAACTCATGAGTCTTGCTCCAGGGCCTTGAGGCGCGAAATCATCGATTCGACCTTACGCCGGGCGATTTCGTTTTTTTCAATGAGGTGCGCGCGTTCCTCGCGCCAGGTCTTTTCCTGAGCTAGTAAGAGTCCGTTTTGGCTCTTAAGTTGCTCGACTCGGGTAATCAGCAGTTCGAGTCTGGCCATCAGCGCTTGCAGGTCGGTGTCTTCCATTGTCTTCACTGTCTGATGGGTGATGGACTGTAGGAGCGAGCTTGCTCGCGATGAACCAGAGATCGCCGCGGGGTGTCAGGTAACCAACGTTATCGTTGACGACCATCGCGAGCAAGCTCGCTCCTACAGGGGTAGTCGATGTAGGATACAAGGCCTTCATTCTAGACATAGCGCCGTCTGGCGCCTAGCTGCCCATGACCATTCAGAATTCCCCGTACCAAGCCTTCGCCAACCTGCTGACTTCCAGCGGTCATAACGTCTCGCCTGCCGAACTGCACGGCCTGTTGCTCGGCCGCAGCTGCGCCGGCGCCGGTTTCGAGGCCGAAGGCTGGCTGATCGACGCCGCCGAACTGCTCGAAAACGAGCCTCAGGACAACGTTCGCAGCGCCTTGATCGGCCTGCAGGAGATGGTCAAGGGCGAGCTCACCGGCGACGACGTGACCGTGGTCCTGCTGCTGCCGACCGATGACGCCCCGCTCGCCGAGCGTGCCGCGGCACTGGGCCAATGGTGCCAGGGCTTCCTCAGCGGTTTCGGCCTGAACTGCCGCGACAGCAGCAGCCTGAGCCTGGAGGCCACCGAAGTGTTGCAGGACCTTGCAGCCATTTCCCAGGTGCAAGAAGCACTGGAAGAGTCGGACGACGGCGAAAGCGACTATATGGAAGTCATGGAGTACGTGCGCATCGCGCCGTTGCTGCTGTTCTCCGAAACCAAAAAAGACGTGGCGGCTGCCGCCAAGCCGTCGCTGCACTGATCAAAAAGCCAGGGAAAGCCATCTGCCCATGATTCATATCCCGAAAGCGGAATACAGCCGTCGCCGCAAGGCCCTGATGGCGCAGATGGAACCCAACAGCATCGCCATCCTGCCTGCCGCCGCGGTGGCCATCCGCAACCGCGACGTCGAGCACGTCTACCGTCAGGACAGCGACTTCCAGTACCTCAGCGGTTTTCCCGAGCCCCAGGCCGTACTGGTCCTGATGCCGGGGCGTGTGCATGGCGAATACATCCTGTTCTGCCGTGAACGCAACGCCGAGCGCGAGTTGTGGGACGGCCTGCGTGCCGGGCAAGAGGGCGCGATTCGCGACTTCGGTGCCGACGACGCCTTCCCCATCACCGATATCGACGACATCCTGCCCGGCCTGATCGAAGGCCGTGACCGGGTGTATTCGGCCATGGGCAGCAACCCGGAGTTCGACCGGCACCTGATGGACTGGATCAACGTGATCCGCTCCAAGGCCAGCCTCGGCGCCCAGCCGCCGAACGAATACGTTGCCCTGGATCATCTGCTGCACGACATGCGCCTGTATAAATCGGCGGCAGAAGTGAAAGTGATGCGCGAAGCCGCACGGATTTCCGCCCAGGCGCACGTGCGCGCGATGCAGGCCAGCCGTGTCGGGCTGCATGAGTTCAGCCTGGAGGCCGAGCTCGATTACGAATTTCGCAAGGGCGGGGCCAAGATGCCCGCCTACGGGTCGATCGTCGCCGCAGGGCGCAACAGCTGCATCCTGCACTACCAGCAGAATGACGCGCTGCTCAAGGACGGCGATCTGGTGCTGATCGACGCCGGGTGCGAGATCGACTGCTACGCCAGCGACATCACCCGTACCTGGCCGGTCAACGGCAAGTATTCCGCGGAACAGAAGGCGATCTACGAGTTGGTGCTGGCGGCCCAGGAAGCGGCATTTGCCGAGATTGCCCCGAACAAGCACTGGAATCAGGCGCACGAAGCCACGGTCCGGGTGATCACTGCGGGTCTGGTCGAGTTGGGCTTGCTGCAAGGCGATGTCGACGAACTGATTGCCAGCGAGGCCTACAAGGCGTTTTACATGCACCGCGCCGGCCATTGGCTGGGCATGGATGTGCACGACGTCGGCGAGTACAAGGTCGGCGGTGAATGGCGCGTGCTGGAAGTCGGCATGGCGCTGACCGTGGAGCCGGGGATTTATATCGCTGCAGACAACCAGAACGTAGCGAAGAAATGGCGCGGCATTGGCGTGCGCATCGAGGACGACGTGGTGGTCACCAAAACCGGCTGTGAAATCCTGACCAAAGGCGTGCCGAAAACGGTCGCCGAAATCGAGGCCCTGATGGCGCAAGCACGGACACAAGCGGCATGAGTCGTTTCAACCTGGCGATTATCGGTGGCGGCCTGGTCGGTGCCAGTCTGGCATTGGCCTTACAGGCTGGGGCAAAGGCGCGTGGCTGGAAGATCGTGCTGATCGAACCGTTTGCCCCCGGTGACGCCTATCAACCCAGTTACGACGCACGCTCCACGGCGTTGTCCTTCGGTGCGCGGCAGATTTACCAGCGCTTGGGCGCCTGGCAGGAAATCTCCCGCCGCGCCGAGCCGATCAAGCAGATCCACGTCTCTGACCGCGGGCGTTTTTCCACGGCGCGACTGTCGGCGATGGAAGAGGGCGTTCCGGCGCTGGGTTACGTGGTGGAAAACGCCTGGCTCGGACACTGCCTGTGGCAAGGCCTGGACAAGGACGTGATCAGCTGGCGTTGCCCGGCGGAAGTCACGCGCATGGAGCCGCTCACCGACGGCTACCGCCTGACCCTGAGTGATGAAACCTCGTTCGATTGTGATCTCGCCGTGCTCGCCGATGGCGGCCGTTCCGGCCTGCGCGAGCAACTGGGCATCGGCATCAGGAAGCGCCCGTACAACCAGAGCGCGCTGATCGCCAACATCACCCCGAGCGAAGCCCATGAAGGCATGGCGTTCGAGCGCTTCACCGACGATGGCCCGATGGCGTTGCTGCCGTTGCCGGACAACCGCTGTGCGCTGGTCTGGACGCGTCAGGGCATGGATGCGCAACGCCTGGCCGCCCTCGATGAGCGCAGTTTCCTGAGCGAGCTGCAGGGGGTATTCGGTTATCGCCTCGGCACGTTGAAGCAAGTCGGTGTGCGGCACTTGTATCCGCTGGCGCTGGTGGAGGCCGAAGAGCAGGTGCGCTCGCACCTGGTGGTGCTCGGCAATGCGGCCCACAGCCTGCACCCGATTGCCGGCCAGGGCTTCAACCTGTCCCTGCGCGATGCCCAGGCGCTGGCCGATGCACTGCTCGCCAGCGAACAACTGCCGGGCAATTTCGCCACCTTGCAGGATTACCGCGAGCGCCAGCGACTGGACCAGAACCTCACCGTCGGATTCTCCGACCAGGTCACGCGCCTGTTCGGCAGCACCCAGCCCCTGGTATCACTGGGTCGCAACCTGGGCCTGCTCGGCCTGGACCTGCTGCCGCCGGCCAAGCGCTGGTTCGCCCGGCAAGCCATGGGCCTGGGTACCCGTCCTGATGTTTAAGTGGCTGACCCGCCGGTTTGGCAAGGCCCGCCTGATGTGCCGGTTCATGAACCTCTACCCGCCGTACCTTGGGGCCGGGGTTCGGGTACGGCACATCAGCGATGACTTTCGTGACGTCCAGGTGTCCATGGGCCTGAGCTGGTACAACCGCAATTACGTCGGCACGCAGTTCGGCGGCAGCCTGTATTCGATGGTCGACCCGTTCTTCATGTTGATGTTGATGGAAAACCTGGGTCGCGATTACATCGTCTGGGACAAGGCCGCCGACATCGATTTCATCGCGCCGGGCAAAGGCCCGGTGTTTGCCCGTTTCAACATTGACGACACCCTGCTCGACGAGATCCGGCGGCAGACGGCGGATGGCAGGAAGTACCTGCCGCAATTGCAGGTCGATATTCATGACGGCGCCGGTAACCTGGTGGCGCGTGTCGGAAAAACCCTTTACGTGCGGCTCAAGCCGCAAGCGAGACAGGCTTAAAGCATGGAAATGCGCGCAGATCTGCTGATTGTCGGGGCCGGAATGGTCGGCAGCGCCCTGGCGCTGGCGTTGCAGGACAGCGGGCTGGAAGTCCTGCTGCTCGATGGCAGCCCGATGAGCGTCAAACCCTATGACCCGCAAGCGCCGTTCGAGCCGCGAGTGAGTGCATTGTCCATTGCCAGTCAGCGAATTCTCGAACGCCTGGGTGTCTGGGACGGCATCGCCAGCCGGCGCAGCAGCCCTTACAGCGAGATGCAGGTCTGGGATGGCAGCGGCACAGGGCAAATCCATTTTTCCGCGACCAGTGTGCACGCGGAGGTACTGGGTCATATCGTCGAGAACCGTGTGGTTCAGGACGCTTTGCTCGACCGATTGCACGACTGTGACCTGGGCATGCTGGCCAACGCGCGACTGGAGCAGATGCGCCGCTCCGGCGACGACTGGCTGCTGACCCTGGCCGATGGCCGTACCTTGCGCGCGCCGCTGGTGATCGCGGCGGATGGCGCCAACTCGGCGGTGCGGCGCCTGACCGGTGTCGCCACGCGGGAGTGGGATTACCTGCACCACGCCATCGTCACCAGCGTGCGCAGTTCCAAGCCCCATCAAGCGACCGCCTGGCAGCGGTTTACCGACAACGGTCCGCTGGCGTTCCTGCCGCTGGAGCGCGACGGTCAGCAGGATTGGTGCTCGATCGTCTGGTCGACCACTCCTGGCGAAGCCGAACAGCTGATGGCGCTGGATGACGAGGGTTTCTGTCGCGCGCTGGAGCGGGCCTTCGAAGGCCGGCTAGGCAGCGTGCTCAGCGCCGACCCGCGTCTGTGCGTGCCCCTGCGTCAGCGCCATGCCAAGCGTTACGTGGCCGAGGGCCTGGCCCTGATCGGCGACGCGGCGCACACCATTCATCCATTGGCCGGGCAGGGCGTGAACCTCGGTTTCCTCGATGCGGCGGTGCTGGCCGAAGTCCTGTTGCAGGCCAACACGCGTGGCGAGCGCCTGGCGGATGTGAAGGTGTTGAGTCGATATGAGCGTCGGCGCATGCCGCATAACCTGGCGCTGATGGCGGCGATGGAAGGCTTCGAGCGGCTGTTCCAGGCTGATCCATTGCCGGTGCGCTGGTTGCGTAATACCGGGTTGAAGATGGTCGACCGGATGCCCGAGGCCAAGGCGCTGTTCGTGCGTGAGGCGTTGGGATTGATCGGCGACCTGCCGGCCCTCGCCAAGGCCTGACACCTCCCCTATACCCCTGTAGGAGCTGCCGCAGGCTGCGATTTTTTGATCTTGCTCTTTTTAAAAGCAAAATCAAAAGATCGCAGCCTTCGGCAGCTCCTACAGGGATCACAGCAAATTCGCGGGCCTGTGCAACATCTGGTAACTCCTCCGCAAACTGTTCGATTGAGAAGGCAAATGTGAGTCCTTATCATTTGCCCTCACTTTTTCAATCGAGAGACCGCTCCCATGTTGGCACCGAAGCGTCTACTGACCGCACTGGCCCTGACTCTGATCGGCAGCACCGCCGCCCAGGCCGCTGACGAGGTAGTGGTCTACTCCTCGCGCATCGACGAACTGATCAAGCCTGTCTTCGATGCCTACACCGCGAAAACCGGGGTCAAGGTGAAGTTCATCACCGACAAGGAAGCGCCGCTGATGCAGCGGATCAAGGCCGAGGGCGAGAACACGCCCGCCGACCTGCTGCTGACCGTCGATGCCGGCAACCTCTGGCAAGCCGAGCAGATGGGCATCCTCCAGCCGTTCACCTCGAAAACCATCGATGCCAACATTCCGCTGCAATACCGCGCGGCCTCCCATGCCTGGACCGGCCTGAGCCTGCGCGCGCGGACCATCGCCTATTCCACCGACCGGGTGAAACCGGGCGAACTGACCACCTACGAAGCGCTGGCCGACAAGAACTGGGAAGGTCGCCTGTGCCTGCGCACGGCGAAGAAGGTCTACAACCAGTCCCTGACCGCCACCATGATCGAAGTGCACGGCGCCGAGAAAACCGAGAAGATCCTCAAGGGCTGGGTCAACAACCTGTCCACTGACGTGTTCTCCGACGACGTGGCGGTGCTCGAGGCCATCAATGCCGGCCAGTGCGACGTCGGCATCGTCAACACCTACTACTACGGCCGCCTGCACAAGCAGAAGCCGGACCTGCCGGTAAAACTGTTCTGGCCGAACCAGGCGGATCGCGGCGTGCACGTCAACCTGTCGGGCATCGGCCTGATCAAAAACGCGCCGCACCCGGAAGCGGCCAAGGCGTTGGTGGAGTGGATGACCACGCCTGAGGCGCAGAAGATCTTCGCCGACGTGAACCAGGAATTCCCGGCCAACCCGACCGTGCAGCCCTCCGCCGAAGTCGCCGCCTGGGGCAAGTTCGTCGCCGATACCCTGCCGGTGGAAGTCGCGGGCAAGCGCCAGGCCGAAGCGATTCGCATGATGGACCGGGCTGGCTGGAACTGACGCCACGGTTTTAAAGCAAAAGATCGCAGCCTTCGGCAGCTCCTACACAGGTCCCCTGTAGGAGCTGCCGGAGGCTGCGATCTTTTTGCGTTTTCCCTACAATTCAGGATTTTGCGAGAACCATCCCTTGGCCCACCCCGCCCAACGCCGCTGGTATCCCCTGGTCTTCGCCATCGCTGCGCTGGTCCTGCTGCCCCTCAGCGTCCTGCTGTTGTCCTGGCAAACCATCGACCAGCAGATCTGGTCTCACCTCTGGGAAACCCAGATGCCGCGCCTGCTGGGCAACACCCTGACCCTGGTACTCGGTGTCGGCGTTGGCGTGACGGTGCTGGGGGTGAGCCTGGCCTGGCTCACCAGCCTCTGCGAATTCCCCGGCCGGCGCTGGCTGGACTGGGCACTGATGCTGCCCTTTGCGATTCCGGCCTACGTGCTGGCGTTCGTCTTTGTCGGGCTGCTGGATTTTGCCGGCCCCGTGCAGACCCTGCTGCGGGAGTGGTTCGGCACTGGCCTGCGATTGCCGCGCGTGCGCTCCACGGGCGGGGTGATACTGGTCCTGGTGCTGGTCTTCTATCCCTACGTTTATCTGCTGGCCCGCACCGCGTTTCTCGCTCAGGGCAAGGGCTTGATGGAAGCGGCGCGGGTGCTCGGTCAATCCCCATGGCAGGCGTTCTGGCGCGTTGCGATGCCCATGGCGCGTCCCGCCATCGGCGCTGGCGTCGCCTTGGCGCTGATGGAAACCCTGGCGGATTTCGGCGCCGTGTCGGTCTTTAACTTCGACACCTTCACCACCGCCATCTACAAGACCTGGTACGGGTTTTTCAGCCTCTCCAGCGCCGCGCAACTGGCCAGCCTGTTGCTGCTGGTGGTGATGCTCGTACTGTACGGCGAGCGGCGCGCCCGCGGTGCCAACCGGGCGAGCAACGAACGGCCACGGGTCAAGGCGTTGTACCACCTGCGCGGGCTCAAGGCGCTGTTGGCGACAGCCTGGTGCGCGCTGGTGTTCGCCTGCGCCTTCGTCATTCCGATGCTGCAGCTGCTGGTCTGGTTCTGGCAGCGCGGGCGCCTGGACCTGGATGAGCGCTACACCGCGCTGATACTCCACACCTTGTACCTGGGGACGATGGCGGCGTTGATCACCGTCAGTGTCGCCTTGGTCTTGGCGTTTGCCCGGCGGCTGGCGCCCACCCAAGGCATCCGCGCCGGGGTCAGCCTGGCCAACCTTGGCTACGCCTTGCCCGGTTCGGTGCTGGCGGTGTCGATCATGCTGGCGTTCAGTTACCTGGATCGTGAACTGGTGATCCCGCTCTCCGGTTGGTTCGGTGGGGCTGCCAAGCCGTTGCTGCTGGGCAGCCTGCTGGCGTTGCTGCTGGCCTATCTGGTGCGCTTCATCGCCGTGGCTTACGGTCCGCTGGAAAGCAGTCTGGCGCGAATACGGCCATCTTTGCCCGAAGCGGCACGTAGCCTGGGCGTCAGTGGTCCGCGACTGTTTTTCAAAGTGTATCTGCCGTTGCTGCTCCCCGGTTCGTTGAGCGCGGCGTTGCTGGTGTTCGTCGATGTGCTCAAGGAAATGCCCGCGACCCTCCTGATGCGCCCGTTTGGCTGGGATACGCTGGCGGTGAGGATCTTCGAAATGACCAGTGAAGGCGAGTGGGCGAGGGCCTCTTTGCCGGCCTTGACCCTGGTTTTGGTCGGACTGCTACCGGTCATCGGATTGATACGTCGTTCGGCGCATCGAAACAGCTAGGTGCCAGTCCTACACCATGCGGCTACAATGCGCGGCATTCGGTGCGGTCCGTCTGACAGACAAGGTAGTGAAAACAGCTGGAAGCCTTTTATTTCACGGCTCCCGCAAGCAGTATCACTGGCCCGCACCTTCGCCACGCCCGGAAGGAGAAACCCATGGGACAGCGTACGCCTCTGTATGACCTTCATCTCGCCCTGGGCGCGAAGATGGTCGATTTTGGCGGTTGGGATATGCCTCTGCATTATGGATCCCAGGTCGAGGAGCATCATCAGGTGCGCCGCGATTGCGGTGTTTTTGATGTATCCCACATGACCGTGATCGATGTCGACGGCCCCCAGGCCAAGGCATGGCTTCAGCATTTGCTGACCAACGACGTCGAACGCCTGCACAAACCCGGTTCCGCGTTGTACAGCGCCATGCTCAATGAGCGCGGCGGTATCGTCGACGACATGATCGTCTATCGCCTCGAAAGCGGTTACCGCCTGGTGGTCAACGCCTCCACCCGCGATCAGGACCTGGCGTGGATGCAGGCGCATCTCGACGGTTTCGATGTGCAGCTTAACGAGCGTTCCGAAATGGCCATGCTGGCCATCCAGGGGCCTCATGCCCGGAACAAGATTGCCGAGTTGGTGAACCAGGCACGCGGCACATTGATCCAGCAGCTCAAGCCTTTCGAGGGCAAGCCCGACGGTGACTGGTTCATCGCACGCACCGGCTACACCGGTGAAGACGGCCTGGAAATCATTCTACCGGCCGACCAGGCACCGGGATTCTTCAACGATCTGGTGGGCGCGGGCATTTCCCCCATTGGCCTGGGCGCGCGTGACACCCTGCGGGTCGAGGCGGGCATGAACCTGTACGGTCAGGACATTCACCAGGACGTTTCCCCGCTGGCCTCCAACATGGCCTGGAGCATCGCCTGGGAGCCGGCCGCTCGCCAGTTCATCGGCCGCACGGCGCTGGAAGCCGAGCGCAGCGGCGGCATACAACACAAGCTGGTCGGTCTGGTCCTCGAGGAGCGCGGGGTTTTGCGCGCTCATCAAGTGGTCCGCATCGCCGATGTTGGCGAAGGGGAGATCACCAGTGGTAGTTTCTCTCCTACGCTTAGCAAGTCGATTGCACTGGCGCGCGTGCCAATGGCTACGGCCGACCGCGCAGAAGTGGAAATCCGTGGCAAGTGGTACCCGGTCCGAGTGGTCAAGCCGACCTTCGTCCGCCATGGCAAAACCTTGATCTAACCTTTTCCGGCGGACCTTGACCGCCGATCATTTTCCTGAGGACACAGAACATGAGCGATATCCCTGCCGACCTGCGTTTTGCCGAGAGTCACGAATGGGCTCGCCTGGAAGCCGATGGCACCGTCACCGTGGGCATCAGCGATCACGCGCAGGAAGCGCTGGGTGATGTGGTGTTCGTTGAGCTGACCGAAGTGGGCAATGTGTTTGCCGCTGAAGACCAGGCCGGTGTCGTTGAATCGGTAAAAGCCGCTTCCGACATCTACTCCCCGATTGCCGGTGAAGTGATCGCGGTCAACGAAGCACTGAGCGCTGAACCTGAGTTGCTCAACTCCGACCCGTACGGTGCGTGGATCTTCAAGATCAAGCCAAGCAACGCGGCTGACCTGGAAAAGCTGCTCGATGCAGCGGCTTACAAGGCCGCCATCGGCGAATAAGCCTTCAGCGTTACCCCAAAGCCCCGACCTGTCGGGGCTTTTTTGTACCCTAAAAGATCGCAGCCTTCGGCAGCTCCTACATTGAAATGCGGTCCCCTGTAGGAGCTGCCGAAGGCTGCGATCTTTTGATTTTCAGGGGACTGCTATGCTGGTTTGACCGTGTTGCATCGACGCCGAGCGCCAGTCAAGAGAGAGCCCGTCATGTCCCAGTTGCCGTCCCTGAGCCAGTTACGCGACCCCAATGCCTTCCTTCGCCGCCACCTCGGGCCTGATGCCGCCGAGCAACAGGCAATGCTCGACAGCCTGGGCCTCGGCAGCCGGGTCGAGTTGATCGAGCAGACGGTGCCGCCGGGAATCCGCCTGAACCGGCCACTCGATTTGCCGCCGGCCCTCGACGAAGAAGCCGCGCTGGCCAAGCTGCGCGGTTACGCCGAGCAGAACCAGGTCTGGACCAGCCTGATCGGCATGGGCTATCACGGCACGTTGACGCCGGCCGTCATCCTGCGCAACGTCCTGGAAAATCCCGGCTGGTACACCGCGTATACACCCTACCAACCGGAAATTGCCCAGGGTCGGCTCGAAGCCCTGCTGAATTTCCAGCAATTGACCATCGACCTCACGGGCCTGGAACTGGCCAACGCCTCGCTGCTGGATGAAGCCACTGCGGCGGCGGAAGCCATGGCCCTGGCCAAGCGGGTCGCCAAGTCGAAAAGCAATCTGTTCTTTGTCGACGAACATTGCCATCCGCAGACCATCTCCGTGGTGCAAACCCGCGCTGAAGGCTTCGGCTTCGAGCTGATCGTCGACGCTGTGGATAACTTGAAACAGCACCAGGTGTTCGGTGCGCTGCTGCAATATCCCGACACCCGCGGCGAGATCTGTGACCTGCGTCCGTTGATCGATCATCTGCATGCCCAGCAGGCGCTGGCCTGTGTCGCCACCGATCTGTTGAGCCTGCTGTTGCTGACCCCGCCGGGGGAGCTGGGGGCCGACGTGGTGTTCGGCTCATCCCAGCGTTTCGGCGTGCCCATGGGCTACGGCGGCCCTCATGCGGCGTTTTTTGCCAGCCGTGACGAGTACAAACGAGCGATTCCCGGACGCATCATCGGCGTGTCGAAAGACGCCCGCAGCAACGTTGCCCTGCGCATGGCGCTGCAAACCCGCGAGCAGCATATTCGTCGTGAAAAGGCCAACTCGAACATCTGCACCGCGCAGGTGCTGCTGGCCAATATCGCCAGTTTCTATGCGGTTTATCACGGCCCGGAGGGGCTCAAACGGATCGCCCAGCGCGTGCACCGGCTGACCTGCATCCTTGCCGCCGGCCTTGAGCGCAAGGGCATCAACCGCCTCAACCAACACTTCTTCGATACCTTGACCCTGGAAGTCGGTGGCACCCAGACCGCGATCCTCGAAAGCGCCCAGGCCGCGCAGATCAACCTGCGCATTCTTGGGCGTGGGCAGTTGGCTTTGAGCCTCGACGAAACCTCTGACGAAAGCACGGTGGCGAAACTGCTCGATGTGTTTCTGGGTGCCGATCATGGGCTCAACGTCGAGGAACTGGACGCTGAAGCTCTGGATGGCGGCATTCCCGACGTGCTCAGGCGAACCTCGCCCTACCTGCGCCATCCGGTGTTCAACGCCCACCACAGCGAAACCGAGATGCTGCGCTACCTCAAGCAACTGGAAAACAAGGATCTGGCGCTCAATCAATCGATGATCCCGCTGGGCTCTTGCACCATGAAGCTCAATGCCACCAGCGAGATGATCCCGATTACCTGGCCGCAGTTCGCCAACCTGCATCCGTTCGCGCCCAAGGAGCAGGCGGTCGGTTACTCATTGATGATCGAAGAACTGGAGCGTTGGCTCTGCGCGATCACCGGTTTCGATGCGATCTGCATGCAGCCCAACTCCGGGGCCCAAGGCGAGTACGCCGGGTTGCTGGCGATCCGCAAATACCACGAGAGCCGCCAGGAGGGCGGGCGGGATATCTGCCTGATTCCTTCATCGGCCCATGGCACCAACCCGGCCTCGGCGCAAATGGCCGGGATGCGCGTGGTGATTGTCGAGTGCGACGAAGCGGGCAACGTCGATCTGGATGACCTGAAAGACAAAGCCGCCCAAGCCGGGGATAAACTCGCCTGCCTGATGGCGACCTATCCCTCGACCCACGGCGTGTACGAGGAAGGCATCAGCGAAATCTGTGAAGTCATCCACAGCCACGGCGGCCAGGTGTACATGGACGGCGCCAACCTCAATGCCCAGGTTGGCCTCGCGCGCCCGGCGGACATCGGCGCCGATGTGTCACACATGAACCTGCACAAGACCTTCTGCATTCCCCATGGCGGCGGTGGGCCGGGTATGGGGCCGATTGGCGTGCGCGCGCACCTGGCACCCTTCGTGGCCAACCACCCGGTGGTGCCGATCGAAGGGCCGCTGCCGCAGAACGGCGCCGTCAGTGCCGCGCCTTGGGGCAGCGCGAGCATTCTGCCGATCAGCTGGATGTACATCGCCATGATGGGGCCGCAATTGGCCGACGCCAGCGAAGTGGCGATCCTGGCGGCCAATTACCTGGCGCGGCATCTGTCCGGCGCGTTTCCAGTCCTCTACACCGGGCGCAACGAGCGGGTGGCCCACGAATGCATTCTCGACCTGCGACCTCTGAAGGCGCTGACCGGTATCAGCGAAGAAGACGTGGCCAAGCGCCTGATGGACTATGGCTTCCATGCGCCGACCATGTCGTTCCCGGTGCCGGGGACCTTGATGGTCGAGCCCACTGAAAGTGAATCGAAGGCGGAGCTGGACCGCTTCATCGGGGCGATGCTGAGTATCCGCGCGGAGATCACCGAGGTGCAGAACGGCAACTGGCCGGCCGAGGACAACCCTTTGAAACGCGCGCCCCATACGCTGGCGGACATCACTGGGGTATGGGAGCGGCCTTACAGCATTGAGCAAGCGGTCACGCCGGATGCTCACACCAAGGCGCACAAGTACTGGCCGGTGGTGAACCGGGTGGACAATGTCTACGGCGACCGGAATCTGTTTTGTGCGTGTGTGCCGCTGGACGAGTACCGCTGAAAAACACACACCCCTCCTGTAGGAGCTGGCTTGCCAGCGATGGAGTGTCAGTCGACATCAATTTGTCTGACCCACCATCGCTGGCAAGCCAGCTCCTACAGAGGGTTTTGTGTTGGCCATAAAAAATGCCGCTCATGGGAGCGGCATTTTTGTTCAGGCTAAGCTTATTCCGAGGCCACGGCATTCTTCGCCAAAATCGCATTCGCCAGTTCCATGTCCGTAGCCTGCAGCCCCGGGTTGTCGGCGCGAACCTTCTGCATCGCCGCTTCCAGGTACGGGCCGCGGATGCCGCCGTCACTGGCGACAAAGCTGCCGGCATCGTCCTGGGCAGCGACGATCAGCTTGTGATCCTTGAACGTCAGGTAGGTCGAACCGGTGGTTGCACCGGAGGAAATGACGTTACGCCAAAAGCTATCGGCCATCGCCGAACCGACAGGCAGGGACAACAGGGCGATGGTAGCGACAGCAAGTTTGAGACGCATGATGGGTGACTCCACTGATTAACTGCGGTGTTGGATTGTCGTCCCTCAATCGAGTTCCCTCCCGGCCCGGCTACTTCTGCTCGCTCTGCGGCGTCACCCGCAACACCTCCTCGATGGTCGTCAAACCGGCCGCCACTTTCTGTGCACCCGACAGTCGCAGGCTGCGCATGCCTTCCTTGAACGCCTGGCGCCGCACCGCCAGCAAGTCGGTGTCGGGATTGATCAGCGCCTTGAGGCCGTCGCTCAGTTGCATGATTTCGTACACCCCGGCGCGACCGTGATAGCCGGTATCGCGGCATTCCAGGCAGCCAATGGCGCGCTGGGTGTTGCCAGGCAGCGGCGCCTGCCAGGGCCGGGTCAGGGTTTGCCAGTCTTCTTCGGCCAAGGCTTGCGGTGCCTTGCAATGTGGGCACAAGGTGCGCACCAGGCGTTGGGCCATTACGCCGAGCACGGTGGCCTTGATCAGGTAATGCGGCACGCCGAGTTCCAGCAGGCGGCTGATGGCGCTGGGTGCATCGTTGGTGTGCAGCGTCGACAGCACCAGGTGTCCGGTCAGCGCAGCCTGGATGGCCATCTCGGCGGTTTCCAGGTCACGGATCTCGCCGATCATGATGATGTCCGGGTCTTGCCGCATCAGCGCCCGGACGCCGGCGGCGAAGGTCAGGTCGATGTTGTGCTGGACCTGCATCTGGTTGAACGCCGGCTCGACCATTTCGATCGGGTCTTCGATGGTGCAAAGGTTGACCTCCGGCGTCGCCAGTTTTTTCAGCGTGGTGTAGAGCGTGGTGGTCTTGCCCGACCCGGTGGGGCCGGTGACCAGGATGATGCCATTGGGCTGGCCGGTCATGTCCTGCCAGCGTCGCAGGTCGTCGGCGGAAAAACCCAGCTGATCGAAGTCCTTGAGCAGCACCTCCGGGTCGAAGATGCGCATGACCATTTTTTCGCCAAAGGCCGTGGGCAGGGTCGAGAGTCGCAACTCGACTTCGCCGCCCTCCGGGGTCTTGGTTTTCACCCGGCCATCCTGGGGTTTGCGTTTTTCTGCGACGTTCATTCGCCCGAGGCTCTTCAGGCGACTGACGATGGCCATGGTCACCTGTGGCGGGAATTGGTAGACGTTGTGCAGTACGCCGTCGATACGAAAGCGCACCGTGCCCTGTTCGCGCCGGGGCTCGATGTGGATATCACTGGCGCGTTGCTGGAAGGCGTACTGGAACAGCCAGTCGACGATATTGACGATGTGCGCGTCGTTGGCATCGGGCTCCTGATCGCTGGCGCCGAGGTTGAGCAACTGTTCGAAGTTCCCCAGGGTGTTGACCTGCTGATCGCCGCTATTCGCGCCGGTGACCGATTTGGCCAGGCGGAAGAACTCCACGCTGAAACGCTGGATGTCCACCGGGTTGGCCACCACGCGCTTGATCGGTAGCTTCAGCACGTGGGTCAGGTCGGCTTCCCAGGCGGTGACGTAGGGCTGGGCGCTGGCGATCGTCACTGCGTCGCGATCGACCGAGACTGCGAGGATCTTGTGGCGCTGGGCGAAGGCGTAGGACATCAGCGGCGTCACGGCCGCGACGTTGATTTTCAGCGGATCGATCCGCAGGTAAGGCTGGCCGGCCTGCTGCGACAGCCACAGGGTCAGGCTTTCAAGGTCGAGGTGCTTGCCGGGACGGCTGAGGTCGTCCAGGTGTTGGCTGGCGATGAATTCCAGCGGGTGCATCTGGCCATGGGCGGCGTTACGGCGTCGGGCATTGAACGCCTGTTCGGCCGAGTCCTGGCTGACGAAGCCCTGGGCGACCAGTTCACGCAGCACATCATTGAGATCCAGCCAGCGGTCCTGAAAGGCGATTTGTACGGACATGCGGGCTCCTTTGAACGACAGTGCGCAAAGGATAGTCGTGACCCTGCAGGCCGTTGGGCCACTACCCGACGAAGCCGTATCGGGTTTTTTCAGCCGGCTGCCCGGGCCGCTTCAACCCACGCCGAATCAACGCTTTGCAGCTCGACCGAGCAAACGCTGATCAGGTTTCGAAGTTTTTCCGCGATCACCTGGGCGCGATGCCAGCTCAATCCGTCGATGACGATATCGATCGCCAGCAAGTCCTCCTGGCGCTGCACCTGCACCTGTTCTGGTGTCAGGAACTGCAAGGCGAACAGATTGAGCGCACGGCACAGCAGATCTGGCTCGGCTTCCGCCAGCAATTGGTAGTGAACGCGGCAATGGGCGTTGCCGGCATTCCAGGCATCAAAGCGGGTGGGCGAGGTATTTACGGCTTCCAGGTACGGCATGCTCGGTCTCCAAGTTGTTGGAGAAATTTTTACATTCGCCGCCGGGTATTTCTTATCTATGATTAGGCATATTGCGGCTTTTTTGAATAGTGCAATTCACATAATTATCGGTTTAAGGTTTTTTTATGCACAGCGAGCTGGACAACTACGACCGCAGGATTCTCGCCTTGCTGCAAGAGGATGCTTCGCTCTCGAGCGCGCAGATCGCCGAGCAGGTGGGGCTATCGCAGTCGCCTTGCTGGCGAAGGATTCAGCGGATGAAGGAGGAGGGGATCATTCGTGGCCAGGTCACCTTGCTCGACCGCAAGAAAATCGGCCTGAACACGCAGATCTTTGCCCAGGTAAAGCTCAACGCCCATGGCCGTTCGAACTTCACCGAATTCACCGAGGCGATTCGAGGGTTTCCGGAGGTGCTGGAGTGTTACGTGCTGATGGGGGCGGTGGATTTCATGTTGCGCATCGTTGCGGCGGACATCGAGGCGTATGAGCGGTTCTTCTTTGAGAAGCTGTCGCTGGTGCCGGGGATACAGGAGGTGAACTCGGTCGTGGCGTTGTCGGAGATCAAGTCGACCACCAGTTTGCCGGTCTGAAATCCATCGCCAGCAGGCTGGCTCCCACATTGGTTTTGTGTACGCAACAAATCCCCAGTGGGAGCCAGCCTGCTGGCGATAGCGGTATTACAGACGCAGAAGCATCTTCCAGGCACGATTCTGATACACCGCGATCGCCTGCTGCTTGCGCGCATCCAGGACTTCATCGGTGATCGGCTCGTTGGCCAATTGCGCCAGCTTGTTCAGCTCGCCGTACAGGCGATCCATTTCCGGGATCTCCAGCACGTTGCGTGCGTGATGCAGCCACACCTGGATGCGTTCGATGCGCGGCAGTTGCTCAGCCAGGTCTTCCGGCTGCTGCTGGTAACGCTGCAATTGCAGCGAAGTGGCTTCTTCGCCCAGCAAACGTGGCAGCCAGCTGCCCAGTTGCGCGGCGCCCTGGCGATTGCCGCGGGTGTTGCGGTCGGCGGTCCAGGTGCGGGCCAGCAACCAGCGCGAGGTGTTCAGGGAGAACAGGCCCCAGCGAGGGTCTTCGAGTTCTTCGAGGAACTGCTCCGGCGCGGCCTTGCGCACGTCTTCGTCGTCCAGGCCGGCCTGGACCAGCGGGCGCCAGTCTTCCAGCAAGGCGTCGAGTGCAACTCGCAGATCGTGGGTCGACTGACGTGGCGCGGCTTGGCCGAGGCTGCTGATCAGCGCGCGCATTTCAGCCAGGCTCTCGACCCAGTCCTGCAACAGGCGCCAATGACCATTGAAGCGATACTGCTCGGCCAGGCGCTGGCTGCTGCCCAGCAAGTGCCAGCTGAGCGCGGCGAAGGCGTCGTCCAGTGGCGTTTCGGCGCTGATCTGCGGTGCCGGCAGGCTCAGCGAGTAGCTGTGGGCGTCGTACAGGCGATAGCCGCGTTCGGCCTTGCTGATGTCGCATGGCATCAGGGCCAGTTTCTCGGCCAGTTCGGCGGCCAGTTCCAGAAGAGCGGCGGGCTCGCCTTCGCGCAATTCCAGTTCCAGTTCGCAGATTTCTTCTTTCTGCTTGCCGACCACCACATGGCCCAGGTCCAGCGCCGCTTCGATGACCACCTTGGTCTTGCCACGGCCCCAGGCGATTTCCGCGCGCTCGCGGACGAAATCGGTGGTGAAGATGGCTTTCAGGGTTTTCTTGTCCAGTTCAGCCAGCTCTTCGGGCCAGCATTCACCGTCGAGTTTTTTCAGATCGAGTTTGGCCTTGGGCAGGTTCCAGTCGTACTCGTTACGTACGGACAGGCCGGCGACGCTCTGGCCGCGGGTCTTGAGGGTCTGGATCACTTCTTCGCCATCCTTGCGCAGGCGCAGGGCGACTTTGGCCCGGGCCAGGTCTCGCTCCGGGGTGTCGAAGTATTGATTCATCAACTCACGGCGTTCCCAGCCACTTTTGTTGCGTTTTTTCAGTAACGGGTGCTCGCGCAGGGCGGCGAGGGTTTCGCGGCTGACGCGGAGTTTGATTTCGGTTTCTTTCTGCATGGCCGGAAAATCCAGGATCGGGAGCGCAGCCGGGGGAAAAGGTGGCTGCCAAGGCCGTGCAGTGTACAGGACTCGACCTGCCTACGCCGCGCGACGGTTTATTCCTGTCACCGGATGGCTCTATGATGGACTTCAATCCGGGAGTTGGAGTCAGCGATGCCTTTGCCGTCCATGAAAGATCAGTTCGCTGCGCTGATCGCTGCACCATCCGTCAGCTGCACCCAGGCAAGCCTCGACCAATCCAATCGTCCGGTGATCGACCTGCTGGCCGCCTGGCTCGGCGACCTGGGCTTTGCCTGCGACATCCAGCAGGTCAGCCCCGGCAAATTCAACCTGCTCGCCAGTTTTGGCAGCGGGCCCGGCGGGCTGGTGCTCGCCGGTCACAGCGATACGGTGCCGTTCGATGGCGCGCTGTGGCAGACCGACCCGCTGAAGCTGACGGAAGTCGACGGCCGCTGGGTCGGCCTGGGCAGTTGCGACATGAAGGGCTTTTTCGCCCTGGCCATCGAAGCCGTCAAGCCGCTGCTCGACCAACCGTTCAAGCAGCCGCTGCTGATCCTGGCCACCTGCGATGAAGAAAGCTCGATGTCCGGCGCCCGGGCGCTGGCCGAGGCGGGGCGCCCGCTGGGGCGTGCGGCGGTGATCGGCGAGCCGACCGGGCTCAAGCCGATCCGCATGCACAAAGGCATCATGATGGAGCGCATCGATATCCTTGGGCAAAGCGGCCACTCCTCGGACCCGCGCCTGGGTCACAGCGCGCTCGAGGCCATGCACGATGCCATCGGCGAACTGCGCGGCCTGCGCCTGCTGTGGCAGCGCGAATTCCGTAATCCGCAGTTCAGCGTGCCGATGCCGACCATGAACTTCGGCTGCATCCATGGTGGCGACAACCCCAACCGTATCTGCGGCCAGTGTTCGCTGGAATTCGATCTGCGGCCGTTGCCGGGGATGGATCCCAAGGTCCTGCGTGCCGAGATTCTGCAGAAGCTCAAGCCGATTGCCGAACGCCATCAGGTCAAGATCGATTACGCACCGCTGTTCCCCGCCGTGCCGCCTTTCGAACAGGCTGAGGATGCGGAACTGGTGCGCATCGCCGAAAAGCTCACCGGCCATGCCGCCGAAGCAGTGGCATTCGGCACCGAAGCGCCTTATCTTCAGCGCCTTGGCTGCGAAACACTGGTGCTCGGCCCGGGCGATATCGCCTGCGCCCACCAACCGGGGGAATTCCTCGAAATGTCACGTTTGCAGCCTACGGTGCATCTATTACGTCAGTTGATTGAACATTACTGCCTGACGCCGGCCAAAGAACTGGCGTCTGTCGGTTGAACGCAAGCCCTTGTAGGAGCTGCCGAAGGCTGCGATCTTTTGATCTTGCTTGTAAAACAAAGATCAAAAGATCGCAGCCTTCGGCAGCTCCTACAGGGGTTCTCGATTAATTTGTCAGGTTCAAAACCCGTATTCATGAGGAGAGCGCGCGTGTCGCCAAGCCTGTTCCGACGATAACCATCAGCCCGCTGTGCGTTTTACTGTTTCGCCCTTTTTTCGGCTGCTATTTATTACAGGCCCAGGTTCATGCCCGAATACGTCAATTGGCTTCGTCATGCTTCGCCCTACATCAACGCCCACCGCGATTGCACCTTTGTCGTCATGCTGCCCGGCGACGGCGTTGAACATCCAAACTTCGGCAACATCGTCCACGACCTGGTGCTGTTGCACAGCCTCGGCGTGCGCCTGGTGCTGGTGCACGGTTCGCGCCCGCAAATCGAAGCACGCCTCGAGGCTCGCGGCCTGACCCCGCATTACCACCACGGCATGCGCATCACCGATGCCGCGACCCTGGAGTGCGTGATCGATGCGGTCGGTCAACTGCGCATCGCCATCGAAGCGCGCCTGTCCATGGACATGGCGTCGTCGCCGATGCAGGGCTCGCGCTTGCGGGTGGCCAGCGGCAACCTGGTGACTGCACGGCCGATCGGCGTGCTGGAAGGTGTCGACTATCACCACACCGGTGAAGTGCGTCGGGTTGATCGCAAGGGCATCAATCGCCTGCTGGACGAACGCTCCATCGTGCTCCTGTCGCCGCTGGGCTACTCGCCGACCGGTGAAATTTTCAACCTCGCCTGTGAAGACGTCGCTACGCGCGCGGCCATTGACCTGGGCGCGGACAAGCTGCTGCTGTTTGGCGCCGACCTTGGCCTGATCGATGAACACGGCCGGCTGGTCCGCGAGCTGCGTCCGCAACAGGTGCCGGCGCATCTGCAGCGCCTGGGCAGCAACTACCAGGCCGAGCTGCTCGATGCCGCCGCTGAAGCCTGCCGTGGCGGCGTGGCCCGCAGCCATATCGTCAGCTACGCCGAAGACGGTGCGCTGCTGACCGAGCTCTTCACCCGTGATGGTGGCGGCACGCTGGTGGCCCAGGAGCAATTCGAGGTGGTGCGCGAAGCGGCCATCGAAGACGTCGGCGGCTTGCTGGACCTGATCAGCCCGCTGGAAGAGCAGGGCATTCTGGTACGCCGCTCGCGCGAAGTGCTCGAGCGGGAGATCGAGCAGTTCAGCGTGGTGGAGCGTGAGGGCATGATTATCGCCTGTGCGGCGCTGTACCAGATCGCCGACTCCGATGCCGGGGAGCTGGCGTGCCTGGCGGTGAACCCGGAGTACCGCCATGGCGGTCGCGGTGATGAACTGCTCGAGCGCATTGAAACCCGCGCCCGGGCCCAAGGGTTGAAAACCCTGTTCGTGCTCACCACGCGCACGGCGCACTGGTTTCGCGAGCGCGGCTTCGTGCCGAGCAGCGTCGATCGCCTGCCATCGGCGCGGGCGTCGCTGTACAACTATCAGCGCAATTCGAAGATCTTCGAAAAAGCCCTGTAACCACGAACCCCCTGTAGGAGCTGCCGCAGGCTGCGATCTTTTGACTTTGATTTTTCAAGATCAAAAGATCGCAGCCTGCGGCAGCTCCTACAGGGGATGTTGCGTTATTCCTGGACGAACTTCGCACTGACATACGGCGAATAATCCGCCAGCACCGTCTCAACCTTCCCCTGTTCCTTCAAGAACTTCGCCGTCTCGCCAATCGCCTGCGCCGTACCGCCGGCCAGCAAGGCACCGGTCTGTTGTGCCTTGGCATCCGGGAACGCGGACCCAGCCAGCAGTTCCGGCACGTCGGCGGCGTTGGCACCGGTCAGTTTGGCGATTTTCTGCACCGGCACCGAATCGGCGGTCCAGCTGTCCTTGTGTGCCGCATAGTCGGCAAATGAGTCCAGGGTGACCTTGGCGAAGCGGGCGATGACCTCCGGGTGTTTCTCGGCGTAATCCTTGCGCGCGACCCAGACTTCGAAGGTCGGTGCACCCCATTGGCCGACCTGCGCGGCATCGGTCAAGGTCTTGCCAGTCTTGCGAACTTCCCCCAGGGCGGGCGACCAGACGAACGCGCCGTCGATGTCTCCGCGCTTCCACGCGGCGGCAATTTCCGCCGGTTGCAGGTTCACCACTTTGACTTTCGAGGCGTCCAGGCCCCAGTGCTTCAACGCACCCAACAGGCTGTAGTGGGACGTGGAAACGAACGGGGTGGCGATGGTCTTGCCGATCAGATCTTGCGGTTTATCGATGCCACTGCCGTTGCGCACTACCAAGGCCTCGGCGGCGTTGATCTGTGCGGAAACGAGGAACGCGACAATCGGCAGATTGCGCGACGCCGCGGCGGCCAGTGGGCTGGAGCCGAGGTTGCCGATCTGCACATCACCGGAGGCGATGGCGGTGACCACTTCCGGGCCACTGTTGAAACGTCGCCAGTCGATTTTCTCGCCAATGGTTTTTTCGTAAAGGCCATCGGCCTGCGGGACTTTGCTGGGGTCGATACCGGTCTGGTAGCCCACCGTGAGGTTCGCCGCGTGGGCGGAAAAAGAAAAAATCAACGATACACAAACTGTAACAAATGGTCGGGATAGTGCGCGCTTGGTCGTCATGGCTTCGGCCTTTTCGATAGGTTTTGTGGCGGAATTGCTACTAAACCTAATCGATCTAAAAAACGCCTAATAAATACAATTTCGGAATTAGCTTATGAGTCAGCCGCTCTATCCTGAGGTAGGCAAGACGGTGAGCTAAATTCCTAAAGGGTATGAGAAAAGAATTTATCCGTTCTTTTCAGGTTTATGACGAACTCATGACCCTGCATGGACCAAAAAACCGGTGATTAGACTATGGTCGTAGACACACATAGTTACGATTGACTTGTGAGTCACGCTGCGGCGCTAATCGCGAATCTTAGGATCAGGGGCAATTGACCCCCGGCCAGGAATACAAGAATTAGAGACGAGAGGAGTTTAACAATGAACAAGTCCACCTTGGCCCTGGCCGTGACGGTAGGGGTTTTGGCGCAGCAGGCAGGCGCCGCCGGTTTCATCGAAGACAGCAAGGCTTCCGTCAGTTCGCGTACCTATTATTTCGACGCCGATAAGCGTGAAGGCGCGAGCACGCCTGCCAACCGGCAGCGAGAGGCCGCTGAAGGTCTCAAGTTCGACTTCCAGTCCGGCTATACCCCGGGTACTGTCGGTTTCGGTATCGACGCCCAGGCGCTGGTCGGTATCCACCTGGACGGTGGCAAGGGCCATCACCCGGACAACAACTCCTTTACCCCAAGCGATTCCGATGGTTCTGCAGAGAGCTCGTGGAGCCGTCTGGCGGGCAACGTCAAGGCACGTGTCTCGAAGACCGAGGCCCACCTCGGTGGCGCCCTGCAACCGAACATGCCGATCCTGATCGCGAACGACAGCCGCGTGCTGCCACAGACCTTTGAAGGTGGCACCATCACCTCCAAGGAAATCGACAACGTAACCTTTAACGTGGGTCAGTTGGAGCACGCGACAGGTCGCGCCTCTTCCAACAGCACTGGCCTTGCCGTGGCTGGCGGTACTCAGGACAGCAACCAGTTCCGCTACGCCGGTGCTGACTGGAAGGTCACCAAGGACCTGTTGCTGCAGTACTACTACGCGAACCTGGAAGACTACTACAAGCAGAACTTCCTCGGCCTGGTGCACGTTTATCCGATCGCAGCCAACCAGTCGTTCAAGACCGACATCCGCTATTTCGACAGTAGCTCCGACGGCAAGAACGGCCAGGCCGGCTACCAGTTCAACAACAACAACGGCTACGCCAAGACCCCGGGCGAGGTCGATAACAAGACCTGGAGCGCCACGTTCACCTATACCCTGGGCGGCAGTGCATTCCTGCTCGGACATCAGCGTGTCAGCGATGACGGCGGCTTCGTCTTCCTCAACCAGGGCAACGTTGTCGATGGCAACGGTCGCAACGAAGGTGCTGGCGGCGCCAGTTTCTACTCGTTCACCGATGCCACTGTGGCCAGCTTTATCCGTGCCGGTGAAAACACCACCTACGGTCAATACTCCTATGACTTCGCTTCGCTGGGCGTGCCAGGTTTGAAAGCGTCGGCTGCCTACCTGTATGGCCGGGACATCAAGGCCACCAATGGCGTGGGTGATGACCTGAACGAGCGCGAGACCGACCTGCGTGTGGATTACGTGATTCAAACCGGTCCGCTTAAAGGGTTCGGCACGACGCTGCGTCACGGTATGTACCGTGGTAACACCAGTACGCTCGATGAAGACCAGACCCGTCTGATCTTCAACTACACCTACGCCTTCAAGTAAGCCGTAGCCAAAAGCCTCGTCACCGGACGAGGCTTTTTTTTGCGTGCATTTTTATATTCCATAAACAATGCATGTGATGATCTTTTATTCTTTTTAGCTTTTTACTAATCCGCTTAAAGTAAGGCCATCCGGCACGCACCGTAAGCCTCGGATTCGAGCTTCACATCCCCGAACACCCTACAACACCGGAATCGGTTTTATCGCCGACAACCTCGGGTCAGCGCTGTCGGGTCATATTCCTAAATGCGATTAAAATTAATTTTGCAATTCTTTTTAGGATTATGAAGGAGTATTCTGCGCGGCCAAAAAAACGACCGATCCAGACGGTCTGGCGCCAATTGCGCTTGCGGATCCAGGGCATTCGACCCAGGACCAGGAATTAGAAAACGATAGGAGCGAAACAATGAACAAGTCCACCTTGGCCCTGGCTGTGGCCGTAGGGGTTTTGGCGCAGCAGGCAAGCGCCGCCGGTTTCATCGAAGACAGCAAGGCAACGTTGGGGCTGCGCAACTTCTACATCAACACCGACTACCGTGACGGTACGGGTCCGAACAAAAACGAAGAATGGGGCCAGGGCTTCGATCTGCGTTTTACCTCCGGTTACACCCAAGGCCCGGTTGGCTTCGGTATTGATGCGATCGGCCTGTTGGGCGTGAAGCTGGATTCGGGTGGCGGCACCAACGGTGCTTCCAACAACTCCTACGGCGGTACTGTTTTCCCGAGCAAGTCCAACGGCGAAGCCGTTGATAACTTCTCCAGCCTGGGCCTGACTGCCAAAGCCAAGATCTCCCAGACCGAGCTGAAACTAGGCACCCTGCAGCCAAAACTGCCAGTGATCGTGACCAACGACGGCCGTCTGCTGCCACAAACCTGGCAGGGTGGCCAACTCTCCTCGGGCGACATCAAGGACCTGACCCTGATCGGTGGCCAGATCGAGCAGGTAAAAGGCCGTAACTCGAGCAACAACGAACAGCTTTCTATCTCCGGCGCCAATAGCCGTGCTTCAATAGGCCGGGACAGCAACAAGTTCATCTACGCCGGTGGTGACTACAAGCTCACCAAGGACCTGACGGCCCAGTACTACTACGGCAACCTCGAAGAGTTCTACAAGCAACACTTCCTGGGCCTGGTGCACAACTGGTCAATCGGCCCAGGTGTATTGAAGTCGGACCTGCGCTACTTCAACAGCACCGATGACGGTGCCAACGGCCACGATCCGCTGTACTACACCACCGGCAACTACAACGCGCCGAGCGGTAAAGGCAAGGTCGACAACAACCTGTACAGCGGCCTGTTCCTGTACACCGTTGCCGGTCACACCTTCGGTGGCGGTTACCAGGTCAGCAACGGCAGCAGCGACTTCCCTTGGCTGAACCAGGGCGACGGATCGTCGGCCTACATCATCACCGATTCGCAAATCCAGAAGTTCGCCCGTGCCGGCGAGCGCACCTGGCAGGCACGCTACTCCTATGATTTCGCCAAGCTCGGCGTGCCTGGCCTGACGGCGGGTGTGGTGTACCTGCATGGCGATGACATCGATACCGTCAACGCTGCCGGTCGTGAAGCGGCCAGCGGCGCTTCCGAGTGGGAGCGCGACCTGACCGTGGGTTACGTGGTCCAGTCCGGTGCGTTGAAAAACCTCGGCGTAATGTGGAAAAACGCCACCTGGCGCACCGATCTGCCGAATACTCGCTCCCAGGACGAGAACCGCCTGATCGTCAGCTACTCGATCCCGCTGCTTTAACAGCGCTCGGGTAACCAAAGGAAAAAAAAGCCCCACCCGGCATCACGCCGGGTGGGGCTTTTGTGTTTTCGAGGCGGGCTCACCCCCGTAAACCCGCCAGGAAAGTCCCCTCTTTTGCAGCAACTCAAGGCCTTCTCGAACCTTGTGGCCGATGTTCGGCGCGATGGCTTCGCGCGTCCAGTGAAGAGATATTTAATATTCTATTTAGTGCTAAATAAATCGATATTTATTCTTTTTAATAGATAAAAAATACAGGCACAGTTGAGCTCATCAAGCACTCACAAGGAGCAGCACCATGGGCCTCAGACTCGGCGATATCGCCCCCGATTTCGAACAGAATTCCAGCGCTGGTGCTATCCAGTTCCACCAGTGGCTGGGCGATAGCTGGGGTGTGCTGTTTTCCCATCCGGCCGACTTCACGCCGGTGTGCACCACCGAGCTGGGCTTCACCGCCAAGCTGAAAGATGAATTCGCCAAGCGTGGGGTCAAGGCCATCGCCCTGTCCGTCGACCCGGTGGAATCGCACCACAAGTGGATCGAAGACATCAACGAAACCCAGGGCACCCTGGTCAATTTCCCGATTCTCGACGACGCCGACCGCAAGGTCTCGGACCTGTACGACCTGATCCATCCCAACGCCAACGACACCCTGACGGTGCGTTCGCTGTTCGTGATCGACCCGAACAAAAAGGTCCGGCTGACCATCACCTACCCGGCGAGCACCGGGCGCAACTTCCATGAAATCCTGCGGGTGATCGACTCGCTGAAACTCACCGACAACTACAAGGTGGCCACCCCGGCCAACTGGCAGGACGGTGACGAGGTGGTGATCGTGCCGTCGCTCAAGGATGAAGATGAAATCCGCCAGCGTTTTCCCAAGGGCTATCGCGCGGTGAAACCGTACCTGCGCCTGACGCCGCAGCCAAACAAATGAGTCATTGAGCTTTGTGCTGTGGCAGATGCCGCCTTCGCGAGCAAGCCCGCTCCCACAGTGACCGCGTACTCCCTGTGGGAGCGGGCTTGCTCGCGAAGACGGCGGGTCAGGCAACGCAGTGTCAAGAGTGAAATGCATCCATAAAGCAGGGGATTTCAGGTCGTTTTAACGGCCTGTTTTTTTGCCTGGAAGAAACTGACTCGCATATCTCTTAAACGAATAACCAAATGAATAAATATGATTTATAGATATATAAATCACCTGTTAAGGTCACTGCATCAAAGCGAGATCGCAAGCCGCGAATCGCCAACACCGTTTAAGGAAGTCTCTCAATGCTGGTCGTCTCACTGGGTGGCAGTCCCAGCCAGCGCTCCCGATCCGGGGTGCTGCTGGATCGCTCCCGACGTTGGTTACAAGAGCGGGGCGTGGAAGTGGTGAGTTATCAGGTACGGGACTTCCCGGCCGAAGACTTGCTGCACGCACGCTTCGACAGCCCGAAGGTCGTCGATCTGCTGCAACAGATTGAAAACGCCGATGGCCTGCTGATCGCCACGCCGGTGTACAAGGCTTCGTTTTCCGGAGCCCTGAAAACCGTTTTGGACCTGCTGCCCGAACGCGCCCTGAGCCACAAGGTGGTGCTGCCGATGGCCACGGGGGGCAGCATTGCCCACATGCTGGCGGTGGATTATGCCCTCAAGCCGGTGCTGTCGGCATTGAAGGCCCAGGAGCTGCTGCAAGGGATTTTCGCCGTCGACAGCCAGATCGCCTATGGCGAAGGCAGCGCCCTGGCGCAGTTGGCGCCGGAGCTGGAGCAACGACTGGACGAGTCGCTGGAGTTGTTTTTCAGCGCCATGGCACGACGGCCCAGGCCGCTTGATCCGAACCTGTTGAATGATCGTTTATTGAGTGCTCGCTGGAGCATTTAAGCCTCATCGAAATTTGAAGTACTGGCCTTACTCGCCCGCCAACGGGCAAGCAGGTGCAGCCAAAACCCAACTGCAAAAAGGAGAGCGCCATGCGCCCTGTCATTTTGCGTCGCGGTCTGGTCGCTCTGTTTGCTGCGGCTGTCACCTTCGGCGCCATTACTCAAGCTCAAGCCGAGACACTCCGTATCGGTTATCAGAAATACGGCACCCTGGTGCTGCTCAAAGCCAAAGGCACCCTGGAAAAACGCCTCGCCGCCCAAGGCGTCGACGTGCAATGGACTGAATTCCCCGGCGGCCCGCAACTGCTCGAAGGCCTGAACGTCGGCTCCATCGACTTCGGCGTCACCGGCGAAACCCCGCCCGTGTTCGCCCAGGCAGCGGGCGCGGATCTGCTCTACGTCGCCTACGAACCGCCAGCGCCGCACAGCGAAGCTATCCTGGTGCCGAAGGACTCGCCGATCAAATCGGTGAAGGACCTCAAGGGCAAGAAAGTCGTGCTGAACAAAGGCTCCAACGTGCACTACCTGCTGGTGCGCGCCCTGGAAGACGCCGGGCTCAAATACACCGATATCCAGACCGTCTTCCTGCCGCCGGCCGATGCCCGCGCCGCGTTCGAGCGTGGCAGCGTCGATGCCTGGGTCATCTGGGACCCGTACCAGGCGGCCGCCGAACAGCAGCTGCAAGCGCACACCCTGCGCGATGGCCAGGGCATCGTCGACAACCACCAGTTCTACCTCGCCACCAAGCCCTATGCGCAGAAAAATCCTGAGGTGATCAAGACCCTCGTGGAAGAAGTGCGGGCAGTCGGCGAATGGTCGAAAGCCAACCCTGAAGACGTGACCAAACAGGTTTCGCCACTGCTCGGCCTGCCGGCGGACATCACCCTGACTTCGGTGAAACGCCAGGGCTACGGCGCGTTGTTCCTGACCCCGGAAGTGGTCGCCGCCCAGCAGAAAATCGCCGACAGCTTCTACCAGCTCAAGCTGATTCCCAAGCCGCTGAGTATCAAAGACGTGATCTGGACGCCACCGGCGGCCGTTGCCCAAAGCTCAGTAACCAAAGCTCTGTAACCAAAGCCCAGTAAATTCGAACCCCCAAGGAGACCACTCCATGAGCCTCAATATCTTCTGGTTCCTGCCTACCCACGGCGACGGCCATTACCTTGGCACCGCCGAAGGCGCTCGCGCCGTCGATCACGGTTACCTGCAACAGGTCGCGCAAGCGGCGGATCGACTGGGCTTCGGCGGGGTGCTGATTCCCACCGGGCGTTCCTGCGAAGACTCGTGGCTGGTGGCGGCGTCGCTGATCCCGGTGACCCAGCGTTTGAAATTCCTCGTCGCCTTGCGCCCCGGGATCATTTCCCCGACGGTGGCAGCGCGGCAGGCCGCGACCCTGGATCGTCTGTCCGGCGGTCGTGCGCTGTTCAACCTGGTCACCGGGGGTGATCCGGAAGAGTTAGCCGGCGACGGTCTGTTCCTCAGCCACGAAGAGCGCTACCAGGCCTCGGTGGAATTCACCCGCATCTGGCGTCGGGTGCTGGAAGGCGAAACCGTCGACTACGACGGCCAGCACATCAGCGTGAAGGGTGCCAAGTTGCTCTATCCGCCGATCCAGCAACCGCGTCCGCCGCTGTACTTCGGCGGTTCGTCGGAAGCGGCGCAAGACCTCGCAGCCGAGCAGGTCGAAATGGTCCTGACCTGGGGTGAGCCACCGGCCGCCGTTGCCGAGAAAATCGCCCAGGTGCGCGCCAAGGCCGCCAAGCTCGGGCGCACCGTGCGCTTCGGTATTCGCCTGCATGTGATCGTGCGTGAAACCAACGCCGAGGCCTGGCAAGCGGCTGATCGATTGATCTCGCACCTGGACGACGACACCATCGCTCGCGCCCAGGCTTCGCTGGCGCGCTTCGATTCCGTTGGCCAGCAACGCATGGCCGCGCTGCACGGCGGCAATCGCGACAACCTGGAAGTCAGTCCCAACCTGTGGGCCGGTGTCGGCCTGGTGCGCGGCGGTGCAGGCACAGCGCTGGTGGGTGACGGCCCGACCGTTGCGGCGCGCGTGAAGGAATACGCGGACCTGGGCATCGACACCTTTATCTTCTCCGGGTATCCACACCTGGAAGAGTCGTATCGCGTCGCCGAGCTGCTGTTCCCGCACCTGGATATCGAACGTCCGGAGCTACCGAAAAGCGCCGGCTACGTCAGCCCGTTTGGCGAGATGGTCGCCAACGACATTCTCCCTAAAGCCGCGTCCCAGAGCTGAGGCGCGCCATGAAGAAGATCATTCACAGCCTTGCGCCCTGGGCGTTGCCAGTCTTGCTCTTGGCGGTGTGGCAGTTGTCGGTGTCGGCGGGCTGGTTGTCGACGCGGATTCTGCCGGCGCCCATTGCCGTGATCGAAGCCGGTGTGAACCTGGTGCGCAGCGGCGAAATCTGGACGCACCTGGCAATCAGCGGCTGGCGCGCGGCGCTGGGTTTCGCCATCGGCGGCGGCATCGGGCTGACCCTGGGTTTTATCACCGGCCTGTCGAAGTGGGGCGAACGCCTGCTCGACAGCTCGGTGCAGATGATCCGCAACGTGCCGCACCTGGCGTTGATTCCACTGGTGATCCTGTGGTTCGGCATCGACGAGTCGGCGAAGATTTTCCTGGTAGCGCTGGGCACCTTGTTCCCGATCTACCTCAACACTTATCACGGCATCCGCAACGTCGATCCGGCGTTGGTGGAAATGTCGCGCAGCTATGGTCTGTCCGGCTTCAGCCTGTTCCGCCAGGTGATCCTGCCGGGGGCGCTGCCCTCGATCCTGGTCGGTGTGCGTTTTGCCCTGGGTTTCATGTGGCTGACGCTGATCGTCGCGGAAACCATTTCCGCCAGTTCCGGCATCGGCTACCTGGCGATGAACGCCCGGGAGTTCCTGCAGACCGACGTGGTGGTGCTGGCGATTCTGCTCTACGCGGTGCTCGGCAAACTGGCCGACCTCGCCGCCCGTGGACTTGAACGTGTGTGGCTGCGCTGGCATCCGGCTTATCAGGTCGTCAAGGGAGGTGCCGCATGACTGCTCAACAACCTCCACGCCTGCTGCGCGGAATTCCGCTGGCGGTGCGCAAGCTGCAAAAAACCTTCGGCTCGCGGCAGGTGCTGCGTGAGATCGACCTGCACATTCCGGCGGGTCAGTTCGTCGCGGTGGTCGGTCGCAGTGGCTGTGGCAAAAGCACCTTGCTGCGTTTGCTCGCGGGCCTCGACAAGCCTACCGGTGGTGAATTGCTGGCCGGCTCCGCGCCGCTGAGTGAGGCGCGGGAAGACACTCGCTTGATGTTCCAGGAAGCGCGTCTGTTGCCGTGGAAAAAGATCATCGACAACGTCGGCCTGGGACTCACGGGCAACTGGCGGCCAAAGGCGCTGGAAGCGCTGGAAGCGGTCGGCCTGGCGGATCGCGCCAACGAGTGGCCGGCGGCCCTGTCCGGTGGGCAGAAGCAACGGGTGGCGTTGGCTCGCGCATTGATCCACCAACCGCGCTTGCTGCTGCTCGACGAACCTTTGGGCGCCCTGGATGCGCTTACGCGAATCGAGATGCAGCAGCTGATCGAGCGGCTCTGGCAACAGCACGGCTTCACCGTGTTGCTGGTGACCCACGACGTCAGTGAAGCGGTGGCAATTGCCGATCGGGTGATCCTGATCGAAGACGGCGAAGTGGGCCTGGACCTGCACGTGGAACTGCCGCGCCCTCGGGTTCGCGGCTCCCATCGGCTGGCGGCGCTGGAAACCCAAGTGCTCAACCGCGTGCTGTCCCTGCCTGGCCAACCGCCGGAACCGGAACCTGTTTCACCCTTGCCTACGCAGTTGCGTTGGGCTCAATAACTCAAGCCTCAATCAACGACAGGAATCAATATCATGACTATCAAGGCCATCAACGTACGCAACCAGTTCAAAGGCTCGATCAAGGAAATCGTTCTGGGCGATGTGCTGTCGGAAATCGACGTGCAGACCGCTTCCGGGATCGTCACGTCGGTAATCACCACCCGTTCGGTGAAAGAGCTGGAGCTGGCGGTGGGCAGCGAAGTGATCGCGTTCGTGAAATCCACCGAGGTGTCGATCGCCAAGTTGTGATCGCCAGTGTTTTTAAAGTCAAAAGATCGCAGCCTGCGGCAGCTCCTACAGGGGAACGGATTCCTCTGTAGGAGCTGCCGCAGGCTGCGATCTTTTAAAGCGCAACGCGCTTGGGCAGGTAAGGCGGCAAATACAGCCCCAGGTAAGCATCGAACACCCGCATCCCTTCCTCAGCCATGCGCGGCGTGATCTGCCCATGCTGCTGCACCGAGCGCGCATACACCCGGTCACCGAGCTCCATGGCCAGGGCAAACACATCAACATCGTTCGGCAGCTTCGGCAGCTCGAAGTGGTGGTCGAATAGTTTGTGCATCAGGTCGCCCAGTTCGATGTCGTGCTGGCGGTCGGCCTGGGTCACTTCGGTCAGGCCGTGTTGGGCGAGGATGAGTTGGCGGGCGGCGGCGTCTTCGCTGTAGATCTCGAGCATGCGTTGCTCCACCAGTCGCGACAGGTCACGCCAGCCGCTCAAGGCGCCATGGTCGATGGGTGCTTGCAGGCAGGCGCGGAAGGCCGCGTGGACGTCAGCGGTCAGCGCTTCGAGCAGGGACGGGACGCTGGCGAAGAAGTGGTAGACGGAGGAGGGCGGGATCTGCGCGCGTTCGGCGACACTGTAGATCGACAGACTGGCCACGCCCTCGGCGGCCAGCAGCGTGCGGGCGGCGTCGAGTATCGAATCGATCCGGGCCTGGCTGCGGGCGCGGGGTTTGCGAGCGGTGGCGGTGCGCGTCATTGGAGTCTCCTGCGGGGCAGGGGGCATTGTACGAGCAGGCTTCTATGTTGTCTGCCCGGACGCCTTCGCGAGCAAGCCCGCTCCCACACTTGAACTGTGTACGCAGGACAAATGTGGGAGCGGGCTTGCTCGCGAAGCAGGCGACTCGGTGCAACTGAAATTACCCATAAAAAAACGCCGCAGGCTTTGCGGCCGACGGCGTTTCTTTTCACTGCAACCACTTAAACGGTATGCAGGTACCAGTTGTACTCAAGGTCGGAGATGGAGTGTTCAAACTCCTCCAGCTCACTTTCCTTACAGGCCACGAAGATATCGATGTATTTCGGATCGATGTACTTGGCCATGACCTCGCTGTCGTCCAGCTCGCGCAACGCATCGCGCAGGTTGTTCGGCAGGCTCTGCTCGTTCTGCTCGTAGCTGTTGCCTTCCACCGGTGCGTTCGGCTCGATCTTGTTGACCAGGCCGTGGTGCACGCCCGCCAGGACCGAAGCCATCAGCAGGTACGGGTTGGCATCGGCGCCGGCCACACGGTGTTCGATACGCACGGCATCGGCGGAGCCGGTGGGTACGCGAATCGCCACGGTGCGGTTGTCCAGGCCCCAGCACGGGGAGTTCGGCACATAGAACTGCGCGCCGAATCGACGGTAGGAGTTGACGTTCGGGCAGAGGAAAGCCATCTGCGCCGGTAGGGTCTCGAGCACACCGCCGATCGCGTGACGCAGCGCGGCGTTCTGCTCGGGATCCTCACTGGCAAAAATATTCTTGCCGTCCTTGTCGAGAATCGAAATGTGCACATGCAGACCGTTGCCCGCCTGGCCCGGGTAAGGCTTGGCCATGAAGGTGGTGTCCATTTCATGGTCGTAGGCGATGTTCTTGATCAGGCGCTTTAGCAGTACGGCGTAGTCGCAAGCCTTGATCGGGTCGGCCACGTGGTGCAGGTTCACTTCGAACTGCGCCGGGGCACTTTCCTTGACGATGGCGTCGGCCGGGATGCCTTGCTCTTTCGCACCTTCCAGGATGTCCTGGAGGCAGTCGACGTATTCGTCGAGGTCGTCGATCAGGTAGACCTGTGTCGAGTGCGGGCGTTTGCCGGAAATCGGCGAGCGCGGCGGTTGCGGACGACCGTTCACGTTCTCCTGGTCGATCAGGTAGAACTCCAGTTCGAACGCGGCGCAGATGGTCAGGCCCATTTCATCGAACTTGGTCACGACTTGTCGCAGGACTTCCCGCGGGTCGGCGAAGAAAGGATCACCTTCGAGTTCGTGCATGGTCATCAACAGTTGCGCGGTGGGGCGCTTCTGCCATGGCTCGTTGCACAGGGTATCGGGGATTGGATAGCAGATTCGATCGGCGTCGCCGATGTCCAGGCCTAGGCCGGTGCTTTCCACCGTAGAGCCGTTGATATCCAGAGCAAATAGAGAGGCCGGCAGGTTGATGCCTTTCTCGTAAACCTTGTGGAGACTGGTGCGTTCGATGCGCTTGCCGCGCACCACACCATTCATATCCGCAATCAGAAGGTCAACGTACAGAACCTCAGGATGTTCCTTAAGGAACGCGTTCGCTTCGTTAAGCTGAACGGCACGCGGGGGTACCGACATGATGCAACACCTTTGTTGTTAAAAATATCAATCATTGATCTTTTCGGATTCCAGTCAACCCGAACGGCTTGCCGAAGTCAAGCGAGGCCTTTTTTGCCCTAAAAAAGCGCTCGTGTGGCTTTTTTTGGGCGCTTTGGGGCGTTTTTATAGCCCTTGGCCGTTTAACCCCCGCAAGCTTGAGCGGGCCGTGTTGTATTTTTTACGGGGGTGTTGTGTAAAAAAATGAACAAGGCTAAGCTCGAATCAAACCCATAACAGCAATAATACCGGGGTGCTTCATGTCTCGCCTGCCGATAATCGGCGTCACCGCCTGCTCTTCGCAGATCGGTCTGTATGCTTATCACAGCAGTGGCGACACCTGCGTCAGCGCCGTGGCCGCAGCGGCTCCGGACCTGTCGGTGATCTTCCCGTCCCTGGCGGATCGACCGACCCCGTCCGATATTCTGGACGGTCTCGACGGCACACCCATTACGGTTACTCCATTCAATATAGAACCGATTCACAATAGCGGCTCGGCCTTCGTGCAGGGCACCGCTCGCGATTCTGCACGCCTGTCATGCGCAGAAGTACACACAAGCACGATAGCCTGGCGCAAACTTGCATTTCAACGCGACGCCGATGCGTCAACTACTGCCTGACTCCCAAGAGTCAGGAAACTCAAAGCCTAGAGGCATTTATGAGTAACAACCTCGACCAGCTCACCGATTGGTTGAAAGACCACAAGATCACAGAAGTCGAATGCATGATCGCCGACTTGACCGGGATCACCCGGGGCAAGATCTCGCCGACCAACAAATTCATCGCCGAAAAGGGCATGCGCCTGCCCGAGAGCGTTCTGCTGCAGACCGTGACCGGCGACTATGTCGAAGATGACATCTATTACGAGCTGCTCGACCCGGCCGACATCGACATGATTTGCCGTCCCGACCAGAACGCGGTGTTCCTGGTGCCATGGGCCATCGAACCGACCGCCCAGGTGATCCACGACACCTACGACAAGCAGGGCAACCCGATCGAGCTGTCGCCGCGCAACGTGCTCAAGAAGGTCCTCAAGCTCTATGCCGACCGGGGCTGGCAGCCAATCGTGGCGCCGGAGATGGAGTTCTACCTGACCAAGCGCAGTGACGACCCGGATTATCCGTTGCAGCCACCGGTCGGCCGTTCCGGTCGCCCGGAAATCGGTCGCCAGTCGTTCTCCATCGAGGCGGCGAACGAGTTCGATCCGCTGTTCGAGGACGTCTATGACTGGTGCGAACTGCAGGAACTGGACCTCGACACGCTGATCCACGAGGACGGCACGGCACAGATGGAGATCAACTTCCGTCACGGCGATGCCCTGTCCCTGGCCGACCAGATCCTGGTGTTCAAGCGCACCATGCGCGAGGCCGCACTCAAGCACAACGTGGCCGCGACCTTCATGGCCAAGCCGATGACCGGCGAGCCTGGCAGCGCCATGCACCTGCACCAGAGCATCATCGACATGGAGACCGGCAAGAACATCTTCTCCAATGAAGACGGGACCATGAGCCAGCTGTTCCTCAACCACATCGGTGGTTTGCAGAAGCTGATTCCCGAGCTGTTGCCGCTGTTCGCCCCCAACGTCAACTCGTTCCGCCGCTTCCTGCCGGACACCTCGGCGCCGGTGAACGTGGAGTGGGGCGAAGAGAACCGCACCGTGGGCCTGCGGGTGCCGGATGCCGGGCCACAGAACCGTCGCGTGGAAAACCGCCTGCCGGGCGCCGATGCCAACCCGTACCTGGCCATTGCCGCGAGCTTGCTGTGCGGCTACATCGGCATGGTCGAGGGCCTGAACCCGAGCGCGCCGGTGGTGGGCCGTGGTTATGAGCGCCGCAACCTGCGCCTGCCACTGACCATCGAAGACGCGCTCGAGCGCATGGAAAACAGCGCAACCATCGAGCGTTACCTAGGCAAGAATTTCATCACTGGCTACGTCGCGGTCAAGCGGGCCGAGCATGAAAACTTCAAGCGCGTCATCAGTTCGTGGGAACGGGAATTCCTGCTTTTTGCCGTCTGATGCGCCGGGCGCCGCCGTTGTCGGGTGGCGCTCTCACCTGGATTTTTTAGGAGATTGGTATGACCAGCAACAATCCGCAAACCCGTGAATGGCAAACCCTGAGCAATGATCACCACCTGGCTCCGTTCAGCGACTTCAAGCAGCTGAAGGAGAAAGGCCCGCGGATCATCACCAATGCCAAGGGCGTCTACCTGTGGGACAGCGAAGGCAACAAGATCCTCGACGGCATGGCCGGCCTGTGGTGCGTGGCCATCGGTTACGGTCGCGATGAACTGGCCGATGCCGCCAGCAAGCAGATGCGCGAACTGCCGTACTACAACCTGTTCTTCCAGACCGCCCACCCGCCGGTACTGGAGCTGGCCAAGGCCATCGCCGATGTCGCGCCAGAAGGCATGAACCACGTGTTCTTCACCGGTTCCGGCTCTGAAGGCAACGACACCATGCTGCGCATGGTTCGTCACTACTGGGCGATCAAGGGCCAGCCGAAGAAGAAAGTCATCATCAGCCGCAAGAACGGTTATCACGGTTCCACCGTGGCCGGCGCGAGCCTGGGTGGCATGACCTACATGCACGAACAGGGCGACTTGCCGATTCCGGGCATCGTCCACATCGCCCAGCCGTACTGGTTCGCCGAAGGCGGCGACATGACCCCTGAAGAGTTCGGGATCTGGGCGGCCAACCAGCTGGAAGAGAAAATCCTCGAAGTCGGCGTGGACAATGTCGGCGCCTTTATTGCCGAGCCGATCCAGGGCGCTGGCGGTGTGATCATTCCGCCAGACAGCTACTGGCCACGCATCAAGGAAATTCTCGCCAAGTACGACATCCTGTTCGTGGCCGACGAAGTGATCTGCGGTTTCGGCCGTACCGGCGAGTGGTTTGGCAGCGATTTCTACGACCTCAAGCCAGACATGATGACCATCGCCAAGGGCCTGACCTCCGGCTACATCCCCATGGGTGGCCTGATCGTGCGGGACGAAGTGGTGGACGTGCTCAACGAAGGTGGCGACTTCAACCACGGCTTCACCTATTCCGGTCACCCGGTGGCGGCGGCAGTGGCGCTGGAAAACATCCGCATCATGCGCGATGAAAAAATTATCGAGCGCGTCCACGCTGAAACGGCACCGTATTTGCAGAAACGTTTGCGTGAACTCAACGATCATCCTCTGGTAGGGGAAGTTCGTGGGGTCGGTCTGCTGGGGGCGATCGAACTGGTTCAGGACAAGGCCACTCGCAAGCGCTACGAAGGCAAAGGCGTCGGCATGATCTGCCGGCAGTTCTGCTTCGATAACGGGCTGATCATGCGTGCCGTGGGCGACACCATGATCATCGCGCCACCGCTGGTGATTACGCCTGCGGAAATCGATGAGTTGGTGACCAAGGCGCGCAAGTGCCTGGACCTGACCCTGAGTGCGTTGCAGGCCTAAGTGCTAGGCTCTGGGCGCAAGGCATGAAACTTTCGCCCGGAGCCGTGAGAAAGGCTGGCCTTTCCTTGAAAGACCGCCTCGGATCTTGCCAGACTAGCCGCGGTTCCAGTTGTCCGGGTTCGGCCGCTGAACAAAGTGGTTCAAAAAAGAAAAATTTGGAGCATTACGCATGAAGGCATTAGGAAAAAAGCTTGCTGGCAAGACCCTCCTCGCCATGTCCCTGATGGGCTTGATGGCGGGCGCGGTTCAGGCGGATGACAAAGTTCTGCACGTGTATAACTGGTCCGATTACATCGCTCCGGACACCATTAAAAAGTTTGAAGACGAGTCGGGTATCAAAGTCGTCTACGACGTGTTCGACAGTAACGAAACACTCGAGGCCAAGTTGCTGGCAGGCAAGTCCGGTTACGACATCGTCGTACCGTCGAACAACTTCCTGGCCAAGCAGATCAAGGCCGGCGTTTACCAGAAGCTGGACAAGTCCAAGCTGCCCAACTGGAAAAACCTGAACACTGACCTGCTCAAAGCCGTGTCGGTCAGCGACCCGGGCAACGAACACGCGTTCCCGTACATGTGGGGTTCGATCGGTATCGGCTTCAACGCCGAGAAGGTCAAGGCTGCGCTGGGTGCCGACGCACCGACCAATTCCTGGGATCTGCTGTTCAAACCTGAAAACGCCGCCAAGTTGAAGTCGTGCGGTATCAGTTTCCTCGACTCGCCAACCGAGATGATTCCGGTGGCGTTGCACTACCTCGGCTATCCAACCGACAGCCAGGACAAGAAACAACTGGCCGAAGCTGAAGCGCTGTTCCTGAAAATCCGTCCTTCGGTAGGCTACTTCCACTCGTCCAAGTACATCTCCGACCTGGCCAACGGCAACATCTGCGTGGCCGTGGGTTACTCGGGTGACATCTACCAGGCCAAGTCCCGCGCGGCTGAAGCCGGTGACAAGGTGAAAGTCAGCTACAACATTCCGAAAGAAGGTGCAGGCAGCTTCTACGACATGGTCGCCATCCCTAAAGATGCCGAAAACGTCGAAGGCGCCTACAAGTTCATGACCTTCCTGCAGAAGCCGGAAATCATGGCGGAAATCACCAACGCCGTACGCTTCCCGAACGGTAACGCGGCCGCTACGCCATTGGTTGATAAAGAAATCACTGCCGACCCGGGCATCTACCCGCCGGCGGATGTATTGGCCAAGCTGTACGCGATTGCCGACCTGCCGGCCGCGACCCAGCGGATCATGACCCGCAGCTGGACCAAGATCAAATCCGGTAAATAAGGAGTAAGTAAAACCTCTGTAGGAGCGAGCTTGCTCGCGAAAAAAATCGCAACGCCGCGGGGTGTCAGGCACCCAGCGTTATCGTTGACGACCATCGCGAGCAAGCTCGCTCCTACAAGGGTCTTCATAAAGTTTGCTGGAACGGTTTTTCGAGGGTAAGTTGCGCGCCGGTTTAGTTGCCAGGCAGCCATGGCTGTCATGTAACACGGGGCAACTTGAGCCCAACTCATTTTAGAGGACCTCCACTTGCCTATTTTTTCTTTGTTGCGCAATGCCATGTTGATCGGCGCCGGACTGACACTCGCTGCCAGTGTCCAGGCTGCCGGTACCGTGCATATTTATAACTGGTCGGATTACATCGGCGAGACCACCCTGGCCGACTTCCAGAAAGCCACCGGAATCAAACCGGTGTATGACGTATTCGATTCCAACGAAACCCTGGAAGGCAAGTTGCTGGCCGGGCGCACCGGTTACGACGTGGTAGTGCCGTCCAACCACTTCCTCGGCAAGCAGATCAAGGCCGGGGCATTCCAGAAGCTCGACAAGTCGCAGTTGCCGGATTATTCGAACCTCGACCCGGTGCTGCTAAAGCGCCTGGAGCAAAACGATCCGGGTAACCTGTACGCCGTGCCGTACCTGTGGGGCACCAACGGCATCGGTTACAACCCCGAAAAGATCAAGGCTGCGCTGGGCGTCGACAAGATCGATTCCTGGGCCGCGGTTTTCGAGCCGGAGAACATCAAGAAGCTGCAAAGCTGCGGCGTGGCGTTCCTCGATTCCGCCGACGAAATGATGCCCACGGTCCTCAACTACCTGGGCCTGGATCCCAACAGCACCAACCCCGAAGACTACAAGAAGGCTGAAGCCAAGTTGCTGGCGGTGCGGCCTTACGTGACCTACTTCCACTCCTCCAAATACATCGCGGACCTGGCCAACGGCGATATCTGCGTGGCGATCGGTTTCTCCGGCGACATGTTCCAGGCCCGCAACCGCGCGGCCGAAGCCAAGAAAGGCGTGGACATCGTCTACTCGATTCCCAAGGAAGGCGGCGCGCTGTGGTTCGACATGCTGGCGATTCCCAAGGACGCCGCCAACGTCAAGGAAGCCCACGCGTTCATCAACTATCTGTTGAAACCTGAGGTGATCGCTCAAGTCAGTGACTATGTCGGCTACGCCAACCCTAACCCGGCGTCGGACAAACTGATGGAACAGTCGATTCGCACCGACGAATCGGTTTATCCACCGCAATCGGTCCTCGACAAGACCTACGTGTCCATCGAACTGCCGCCAAACATTCAACGTTTGATGACCCGCAGCTGGACCAAGGTCAAGTCGGGCAAATAGCTTCAAGGCTCAAACTATCCAAGGTTGGCTCACCTTGAGCGAACTGCACTCTTTTTTTCTGGGAGTTTCGTAAATGGCTGTTGCCTCCGGCGCCTATAAGAAAGCCCTCGAGGGCGACCAGTCACCTAAACAGGTGCTGGTCAAAATCGACCGGGTCACGAAGAAGTTCGACGAGACGATTGCCGTGGACGATGTGTCCCTGGAAATCAAGAAAGGCGAGATCTTCGCCTTGCTCGGCGGTTCGGGATCGGGCAAATCCACTTTGCTGCGCATGCTCGCCGGCTTCGAACGACCGACTGAGGGGCGCATCTTCCTCGATGGCGTAGACATCACGGACATGCCGCCGTACGAGCGGCCGATCAACATGATGTTCCAGTCCTACGCCCTGTTCCCGCACATGACCGTGGCGCAGAACATCGCCTTCGGCCTCAAGCAGGACAAGCTGCCATCTGCGGAAATCGATGCCCGCGTGGCCGACATGCTCAAGCTGGTGCAAATGAGCCAGTACGCCAAGCGCAAGCCGCATCAGTTGTCCGGCGGCCAGCGCCAGCGTGTGGCCCTGGCCCGTTCCCTGGCCAAGCGTCCGAAGCTGCTGTTGCTCGACGAACCGATGGGCGCGCTGGATAAAAAACTGCGTTCGCAAATGCAGCTGGAGCTGGTGGAGATCATCGAGCGCGTCGGCGTAACCTGCGTCATGGTGACCCACGACCAGGAAGAGGCCATGACCATGGCCGAGCGCATCGCGATCATGCACCTGGGCTGGATCGCCCAGATCGGCAGCCCGATCGACATCTACGAAACCCCGACCAGCCGCCTGGTCTGCGAATTCATCGGCAACGTCAACATCTTCGACGGTGAAGTGATCGACGATGCCGAGGGCCACGCGATCATCACCTGCAAGGACCTCGACCGGAAGATCTACGTCGGCCACGGCATCAGCACCTCGGTGCAGGACAAGGCCGTGACCTACGCGATCCGTCCGGAAAAACTGCTCGTCACCCCGACCATGCCGACCTGCGAATACAACTGGTCCAGCGGCAAGGTCCATGACATCGCCTACCTGGGCGGTCACTCGGTGTTCTACGTCGAGCTGCCGAGCGGCAAGATCGTCCAGTCGTTCGTCGCCAACGCCGAGCGCCGTGGCCAGCGGCCAACCTGGGGTGACCAGGTCTACGTGTACTGGGAAGACGATAGCGGCGTGGTACTTCGCTCATGAACATGCGCAAATTCAAACGCCGCCTCAATCGAATAATTCCCGGTGGCCGCCAGTTGGTCATCGGGGTTCCCTTCATCTGGCTGTTCCTGTTCTTCATGTTGCCGTTCTTCATCGTCCTGAAGATCAGCTTCGCCGAAGCCGACGTGGCCATTCCGCCGTACACCGAGATCTACAGCTACGCCGAACAGAAACTGCAGGTGCTGCTGAACCTGGGCAACTACGCGATGCTCGGCGACGACGAGTTGTACATCGCCGCCTACCTCGGCTCGTTGAAGATGGCGCTGATCAGCACCATCCTCTGCCTGCTGATCGGCTACCCGATGGCCTACGCCATCGCCAGTGCCCGCAAAGAGCTGCAAACGGTGCTGGTGCTGCTGATCATGATGCCGACCTGGACCGCGATCCTGATCCGCGTGTATGCGTGGATGGGCATCCTCAGCAACAACGGCCTGCTCAACGGCTTCCTGATGACCATGGGCTGGATCGACGAGCCGCTGCAGATCCTCAACACCAACCTCGCGGTCTACATTGGTGTCGTTTATTCCTATCTGCCGTTCATGATCCTGCCGCTGTACGCCAACCTGGTGAAGCACGACAACAGCCTGCTGGAAGCCGCGTCCGACCTCGGTTCGAGCACCTTCAACAGCTTCTGGAAGATCACCATTCCGCTGTCCAAGAACGGCATCATCGCCGGCTGCATGCTGGTGTTCATCCCGGTCGTGGGTGAGTTCGTGATCCCGGAACTGCTCGGCGGTCCGGAGACCCTGATGATCGGTAAAGTGCTCTGGCAAGAGTTCTTCAACAACCGTGACTGGCCGGTGGCGTCCGCCCTGGCGGTGGTGATGCTGGCGATCCTGATCGTGCCGATCATCCTGTTCAACCGTAGCCAAGCCAAAGAGATGGAGGGCAAGGAATGAAGCGCTTCCGTTTCTCGAGTTTCATGCTGGTAGCGGGATTGCTGTTCATCTACGCGCCGATGCTGATCCTGGTGATCTACTCGTTCAACGCCTCGAAACTGGTGACGGTGTGGGGCGGCTGGTCGATCAAGTGGTACGTCGGCCTGATGGACAACACCCAACTGATGGGCTCGGTGCTGCGCTCGCTGGAAATCGCCTGCTACACGGCGATTGCGGCGGTGGCGCTGGGTACGCTGGCGGCCTTCGTGCTGACCCGGATCACCCACTTCAAGGGTCGCACCCTGTTCGGTGGCCTGGTCACCGCGCCGCTGGTAATGCCCGAAGTGATCACCGGTCTGTCGCTGTTGCTGCTGTTCGTGGCCATGGCGCAGATGATTGGCTGGCCACAGGAACGTGGCATCGTCACCATCTGGATCGCCCACACCACGTTCTGTGCGGCGTATGTGGCGGTGGTGGTGTCGGCGCGCTTGCGTGAGCTGGACCTGTCCATCGAAGAAGCAGCGATGGACCTGGGTGCACGGCCGTGGAAGGTGTTCTTCCTGATCACCATCCCGATGATCGCGCCATCCTTGGGTGCCGGCGGCATGATGTCGTTTGCCCTGTCGCTGGATGACCTGGTGCTGGCGAGCTTCGTGTCGGGCCCGGGTTCCACCACCTTGCCGATGGAAGTGTTCTCGGCGGTACGCCTGGGTGTGAAACCTGAAATCAACGCCGTGGCCAGTCTGATTCTGCTGGCGGTGTCGCTGATGACCTTCCTGGTCTGGTTCTTCAGCCGTCGCGCCGAAGAAGCGCGCAAGCGTGCGATCCAGCAAGCCATCGAAGAAAGCGCCGCCGATTCGTGGAAGCAACCGGACGTGCGTCGCGCGCAGCCGGAAGCGGCGTAAGTCTCGACCGGTTGGCCGCAGAATCATGGTCAACCGGGATCTCATGTGGGAGCGGGCTTGCTCGCGAAAGCGGTGTGTCAGTCGACATCTCTATTGACTGACACGACCCCTTCGCGAGCAAGCCCGCTCCCACAGGTTTATTTGGCGTTCACGCTACCCAAGGGGATTTGCGGATGACCTCAACGAAGTTCATCGGCTTGAACCCCGGCTCCTGATCCATCAATACATCGGTCTTCACATTGCCAAACGTGGTCTGCGGACGATGGCGCAAGCCGTCGGCAAAGGCGCAGATGATGCACTTCTTGAACCCCTCACCCCGTGGATGCGCATGCACCACCGCTTCACGCTGCACGGTGGAAAACGCCGCGTAGTCCATGCCCAGCACGTCCATTTCAACACCAGCGGTTACCAGCGCCACGTTTGGCCGCAGGTGTTGCGGCACGCCCGGCGTGGTGTGCAGGGCGATCGACAGCCAGACCTGCTCGATGTCGTCATCGCTGAACCCGTAGGGCTTGAGAAACGCGGCCGCCGCATTGGCGCCGTCGACTTCGAAGCGCTCGTTGTCGCTGCGATAACCTTCCACCAGGCCCAGGTCATGGAACATCGCGCCCACGTACAAAAGCTCCGGGTTGTAGGCCAGTTGCTTGCGCTCGCCGCTCAGCGCACCGAACAGGAACACCCGGCGCGAGTGGTGGTAGAGCAGGTCGGATTCGATGTCGCGGATGTATTCGGTGGTGGCGTTGGCCAAGGCGCTGTCGGGGATCTTGATGCCGGCGATGGTGGTGCTCATGGGCTTTTCCTCAAGGTAGACGCCGAAGCGGCGCTGAGGGTTAAAGTCTGTTCGCGGCCGGCAAACGGGACAATCGACCCATGGCTGCGATCCTTGCCAATGAGCATGCATATCGCGCCAACCTCGCTTGTTGAGCGTGGTTTGGCTAGGGTGGCGTGTGATCTCTTTCAATTTTGAAGGTGTATTTGAACCATGCAGAAAACCGTCGCCATCGTGGTCTTCGCCGGCGTCCAGGCGCTGGACGTCACCGGCCCCATGGATGTGTTTTCCGAAGCCAACCGCTTCCTCGCCCCCGAGGATCACTACCTGCTCGAGGTCATTGGCGTGGAACGCGGGGTGATGGCGTGCTCCAACGGTTTGGCGTTGAACGCCCACCGGCATTTCAGCGAAGCGCTGGCGTCCTATGACCTGCTGCTGGTGGCCGGCGGACCGCAATTGCCCTTCATGTCCTTCGGCACTGCGTTCGATGCCTGGCTGCGCGATGCCTGCGCGCGGGCGCAGCGTTTTGGCTCGATCTGCAACGGTGCGTTCATGCTTGCCCGGGCGGGATTGCTGGAAGGGCGGACGGTGACCACCCATTGGGGCGATGCCGCTGCGTTGGCTGAGTTGTGTCCGACGACTCAGGTCGAAGCCGATCGGCTTTACGTCCAGGACGGCGAGCTGTTCACCTCGGCCGGGGTGACGGCCGGGATCGATCTGTCGCTGTATCTGCTGGGGCGCGATCACGGGCCGGACGTGGCCTTGAGCGTGGCAAAACGATTGGTAGTGTTCACCCAGCGCTCGGGTGGGCAATCACAGTTCAGCCCGTTCCTTACGCCTCACGCTGAGCCGACCTCCGCCGTGGCGATGGTTCAGCATTACGTGTTGGCGAACCTGACAGGCGACCTGACCATCGCCGACCTGGCCAATGCCGCCAACATGAGTGCCCGCAACTTTTCCCGGGTGTTTGCCAAGGAAGCGAAAATCACCCCGGCCGAGTTTGTCGAGCGGGCGCGGGTGGATGCGGCGCGGGTGCTGCTGGAAAGCACCCTGGCGCCGCTCAAGACCGTGGCCTATCAGTGCGGATTCCGCGATGCCCAGCACATGCGCAGCGTGTTCAACCGCAGGCTGGGGGTGACACCGCAGCAGTTCAGGCAGAATTTTGCGGCGGTGGTTTGAGGTATGAATTTGTGTGTTCTTGAGGACGCCTTCGCGAGCAAGCCCGCTTGTATGTTTAGACTTGTAGGGGTGGTGGGACTAAAAGCCAGCATCTGACTCTAGCCAGTACAGACCGTGGGAGACTTCGCCCCACCCCTTCACCAAAGCGCCGATAA